>DATDAJ010000184.1:0-2614 GCA_036525475.1 Candidatus Udaeobacter sp. | reverse complement strand
GACTTCCTAAAGCCGCACGGTTTTTGTTTCGGGCCCGACGTAGCAACGAGCTCTCGCGCCACCCTCGGCGGAATGATCGCGAACAATTCGTCCGGCGCGCGTTGCCCAGTTTATGGGACAACAGCCGATCACGTGATTTCACTGGAAATCGTGTTGGCTGACGGCCGCGTTGAAGAAATCGGAGCAAGCCACGAGTCGTTAGTCCGCGAGCGGGCAAAGATTGAGGAACTCGTTCGCGCGGCGAGCACCGAAATCGCCGAGCGCTGGCCGCCCGGTTTGATCAAACGGTGGCCCGGCTACGGCCTCGAACGATTCCTGCGCGTGCCAGATGATCTGACCAACATCCTGGCCGGCAGCGAAGGAACGCTGGCGGCCATCTTTTCCGCTGAGCTCAAGATTTCTCCCCTGCCCCGGGAGAAAGGTTTGGGTCTGATCTTTTTCGCATCGGTAGCTGAAGCAATGCAGGCGACGGTTGAGCTTCTCGATCTTAAGCCTGCCGCGATCGAACACATCGATCGACCATTGTTCGATGGAACCAAGGGTCAACTTCAGTTTCAGGCGGCGCGTGACTTACTCGACTTGGACACAAAACCGTGTGAATCGATTTTGATCGTCGAGTTCTACGAAGACGTCGCGGAGCGCTTGTCACTTCTGCAATCGAGAAAAATCGGGCTGCGCACAAAGATTCTCACCGACCCAGCGCAAATGAACATGGTCTGGTCTGTGCGCAAATCCGGGCTGTCGCTTTTGACGGGATGCATCGGACCGGCGAAGCCGGTCGCGTTCATCGAAGACGCCGCTGTTCGTCCCGCGCAATTGCCCGAATACGTGCGCGGTTTGCAATCAATCATGAAACCACTGGGGTTGACGGCGAGCTATTACGGGCATGCCGCCAGCGGGCTTTTGCATGTGCGACCGGTGCTCGATATGCACAGCGCCGCCGATCTGAAAAAATTCCGGCAAGTCGCGGATGAAACTTCCGCGCTGGTGCGTCAGTTCAAAGGTTCGCTCTCCGCCGAGCACGGCGTTGGCATCGCGCGCACCGAATATATGCGCGACCAACTTGGCAATCAGTTGCTGGAGGTGATGCGCGAAATCAAACGCGCGTTCGATCCCAAGAATGTTTTCAATCCTGGAAAAATTTTCGACTGTAGCCACGGCGCTGTGTCGCCGTGTCCGGGATCGTGCGGCGAGCGCCTCGACACAGCGAGGCGGCTACAGTCCCACAAAATCGACAATCACTTGCGAGAAAATTTTACTCGTCCGCTCGAGCTTCCATTTCAGCCGGTGCTCGCGTTTGCGTTCAAAGATCGGTCATTCACAGGCAACCTCGAGCAATGCAACGGCTGCGGCGGCTGCCTTAAACAGAGCGGCATCATGTGCCCGACCTTCATCGCCACACATGATGAAGTGATGTCCACACGCGGCCGCGCCAACATCATTCGGGCCGCGCTCGAACTGCGAACAAACGGACACGACCCACTGAAATCCGCCGAGCTCGACGCCGCGCTGAGCAACTGTCTCTCCTGCAAAGGTTGCACGCCGGAATGTCCGTCGAACGTGAACCTGGCGCTGCTCAAGGCGGAAATGCTTCACGCCCGATGGCGCCGCGATGGCCTGCCGCTGCGCGAACGTATTCTGAGCAATATCGATTTGTTAGGCAAACTCGGCTGTCTCATGCCGAGGCTGACGAATCGGCTTCTCGGTTCTAGGGCGGCGCGCGTCGCAATGGAGAAAACAATTGGAATCTCCGCACGACGCTCGCTGCCCCATTACGCAAATGAACGCTTCGATAAGTGGTTTCGCAGACATTGTAGGGCGTCTGTGTCAGACGCCGAGGCGCTTCACACAAACGCCCTACAGAAAAACCGCGGCAAAGTCATTCTTTGGGACGACACGTTCGTGCGTTATCACGAACCGCACATCGGCATTGCTGCCGTGAAAGTACTCGAAGCCCTCGGCTTTGAGGTGTCGCTCATAAAAAACCGCCGCTGTTGCGGTCGCCCCGCATTTAGCCAGGGAAATCTCGAAGCCGCGGCAAGCCTCGCCAAGCACAACATCTCTCAACTCTCAACGCTCAACTCTCAAGTCTCAACCGCTCCAATCCTCTTCCTCGAACCCTCGTGCTGGTCGATGTTTGTCGACGATTACCGCGAGCTGAAAATCGAAAACGCCGAAAACATCGCGGGACGCTGTTTCCTGTTCGAGAAATTCGTGGCCGATTTACTGGCGAAAGAACCGGAGGCACTTCGGTTTAAGCACGAGTCCAGCAGCCGCGGGATCCTCATCCACCCGCATTGTCATGCAAAATCCATTCTCAATCCCACGTTCATGGCCACGCTAGCCGAACGTTTACCTGGCATAAAAGCCACTATGTTAGACACAGCGTGCTGCGGAATGGCAGGCGCATTCGGCGCGCTCGCAGAAAAATACGATCTATCGCTCCAAGTCGCACAACGCTTGCTCGATCAAATTGCCAATCAGCCCCAGGGAACAGCAGTAATCGCGTCAGGCACAAGTTGCCGCCATCAAATTACCGACCTAACGAATCTGCGACCAAAACACATGGCCGAATTGCTCGCAGAAGCGCTGTAGCGGAAAATTCGCGCTAGGG
>DATDAJ010000183.1:0-2757 GCA_036525475.1 Candidatus Udaeobacter sp. | reverse complement strand
GAGATTCGACAGCGGTTCATCGAGCAATAATACGGCGGGCTCGTACACCAGCGCCCGCGCCAGCGCGACACGCTGCTGTTGACCGCCGGAAAGCTGCATTGCGCCGCGATCAGCAAAACCGCCTAGGCCGACGCTCTCCAGCGCATGATCGACCCGTTGTCGGATTAACTCGGTGGATTCACGTCGCACGCGTAACGGAAACGCGACGTTTTCGAAAACCGTCAGGTGCGGCCAGATGGCATAGGACTGAAAAACCATTCCAAGTTGGCGCTTTTCAGGCGGTAAGAATACTCCCCGTTGCGGCGCCGCGACGATTTTGCCGTCGAGATGAATCTCGCCGCCGTCCGGTTCTTCCAATCCCGCCACCAAGCGCAACGTGGTTGTTTTGCCGCAGCCGGACGGACCCAGCAAAGTAAAGATCTCGCCGCGCTGAACCGAAAAATTCACGCCATCGACGGCTCTAACGGCACCAAACCGTTTCACGACTTCGCGAAATTCGAGAACGGGTTGCGCCATGACAAACAAACGAACGGTTATCCCTTGGATGGACCGAGCATTGCTCGAACGTCTGGAACGATTGGAACGTCTTGAACGACGCGAACGCGTTTAGGAACTATTCTTCATCGAGCAGCTTACAGTAATAGCGCCAGTTGGAATTGGCGTGGACTGCTTTGTTGCCGCCGCGCGACTTGCCGACGAGAATTTCAATGTCTTCCTGCGAAATCGGTTGCGGCGTGCCAAGCAATGAAGCTTGGTAGTTGATTACCGCTGCGTCGTTGAGTTTGATGGCCGTCAGCGTCGCGTCTTCGACGTTCGGCCCCGCGCTGGTGATGCCATGGCCGCGCATGAGGCATGCTTGTTTATTCCCCATCGCGTGAGCGAATTCCTCGCCCAGCTTTTCATTCGACACAGTGATACTGCGCGGGTAAGTCGCCAGGCCCTCGACCAACAGCCGTAGTCCAGACGGATCGTACGCGCCGAATAGAGGTTGCAAAGGCTTACCGCAAATCGTGAACAGCACCACGGTCAACGGGTGCACGTGCACGACGCATTCGACATCGGGCCGCGTTTTGTAGAGCCAAGTGTGAATGAAAACTTCCTGCGGCACATCCAGGCCGTCGTCGCCCGCCAGTTTCTTGCCGTTGAAATCGACGGTGATGATATCGCGCGCGCTGACAAACCGCAGACCCGACTCCTCGGGCCCGCGCGCTTTGATGAGAACTTTGTCCTCGCCCGGCACCCGCGCGCTGACGTGGCCGCTGGGCTCTTTTGTAAGGTTAAGTTTGCCGAGGACGCGGCAGGACTGGGCAACCAGCTCGCGCAACTTTGTTAGATCAGCCATAAAAATTATTCTCCGCTGTTCTTGAATTCGATCGTCACTGAAGCGACTGGATCATAGCCTCGGTCCAATGCCAAGGCAAGCTAAGAGTTTGGTCGGGCGCGCGGGAAACCGGGCGGATAATCGCGATTTGAATTCGGCGTTCGTTGAGAAAACCCGAGTAGCAGACTCTGGACTCGAAGCAAAAACAACCGAGCCCCTCGGAGGGTGATCGAGGAGCTCGGTTGGAGCGTTACTGATTGACGGCGCGCGGCGCGCGATCGTCGCCGATTTGTGCGATGGACTCCAGCAAGTGGGTGTCGATAAATGGATTGTTCGCCGGATCACGCACGATGCCCATGGGATCTTGACCCTGCTGCACCTTTTTCAATTCACGGAACATCACTTCGCGCAGCAGAATGACGCCACGATCCGAGCTGGTCAGCCTCTCGTTCGTGCGGTCCGCGATTGGCCCCTGAGTTTCCCAGGCCATATGATCTTGGGCCTGCACCATGTCCATGCGGAACTTCGTGTAGGGATGGAGCGCGTCGGGCGGGTTCTTGTAAGGCTTGATGTATTCCATCGGCGGTTCGTCGTTCTCGACGATCTCGCCGTTTTGAGATGGGAAAAAGCGCACGAAGTAAACTTTTGTGTGTGTATCGTCCATCGGCACGCGAATTTGGCCGACGTTTCCCTGACGCAATATATTCGGGAAGATCACTGGATGCTCGTCGATCATGCCGTTTTTGTACGTCCGGCGTTTCATGAGTCCATAAGAGACCTCGTAAAAGTCGAATTCTTGAACGTCATCCGTGAGTCCGCGCGTGCTGTCTTTAATCGGCCGGCCGCGATTGGCCGTATCCTGATGGAGAATCTGCAGATGCGCCGGGTCCATGGAATTCTCCATCGCTTGAAACCAATTGCAGTCGAGTTGAGGTTGAATGAAGATTTTTCGGTGACCATCCTTTCGGAACCAAACATCGAAGTTGGGGATCAGCGGCAGCGGCTGTGGCCCCAGATAAGCCCAGTAAAGACCGACTAATTTTTGCACCGGATAGGATTTTTGTTTTACGGTCAGATGAAATTTGCTTCCGGCGGGTTCAGCGGGCGTCTCCAGACAGTTTCCCTTGGTGTCGTAAAGCCAGCCATGATACGGGCAAGCGATGCCCCGTTCCTCGACCCGTCCATAACAAAGCGAAGCGCCGCGGTGCGAGCAGCGATCGTTTAACAGACCGACGTTGCCTTTCTTGTCGCGAAACAGCACCAGGGTCTCGCCGAGAATCCGTACGATTTGCGTGGGGCTTTCAGCGGTAAGCTCGCTCGCGACGCCGACGGGAAACCAATAGCGGCGCAACAGTTCACCGGCGGGGGTCCCCGGTCCTACGCGCGTGATCTTTTCATTTTCTTCTCTAGTGAGCATGACCAAATCCTCCGTCCTT
>DATDAJ010000182.1:0-6926 GCA_036525475.1 Candidatus Udaeobacter sp. | reverse complement strand
GCAAACATAGCTAAACTTTACCATTATTCGTGGCTGGCCTGCCGAGCCGTAGCTCGCAACAAACGTTCCATGGATACGGTACGGTCCGCCTTCGCCAATGCTACGGCGCGACAGCCTTCGCTCTTCACTACGTTGCGAGCGAAGGCTGGAGGCGAGGGGAGTTGAACCCCTGTCCTCGTCGCTATCCGCGCAAACATCTACATGTTTATCCGGTGAAAAATTTTAGGGAGCCGAACGTTGCGCCGGCACACTGCCGACTCCCGAGCGTCCACGAATTTCCTTCACCATCCGGCGCGGTCGCTCCGCCGTCTGATTAGCCTGCTGTCCACGTTTGGCGCCGTAGCAGGCGTCCAACTCCAAACGTCACGGTCAATTAAGCCGCGAGAGCGAGATCTTGGTGATCTGCGTTTATTTGTTTGGTCCGGTTTTTAACGAGGCCAACGGAACCATCCTCGACATGCCGTCTGCGCTTCCAACGATGAGTCGAAGCCAGTACGCCCCCAAATAATTTCTGCTTGAATATGTACCGCTGTTTGCAGTCTTATGCAAGCAGTCCGAGGATCCCCCCGAGCAATGGCGGTCGAAATCACATCTGAATCTTTGGCCGGTGGACAAACGGAAGCGGCGGCCGATTACAAGGAAAGCCAGCTGACGACCGTTTCTGAGTTTCCAAGTAGCAGCCAGCGCAGCTTGCGGTCGCGATTTCGCCTAACAAATCCGACGTGGACCCGGCGGAACTTTAGTAGTCGTGCGCGGGAACTTTCAGGCGGCGACGCCATCATTCTCTCCATCCCCAAGAGTGGCCGCACATGGCTTCGGGCATTTTTTTGCGCTTACTTCTGCAGACGCTTCGGCCTCGAGTTCACGTTGCGTCCGGGACGTTACGCTTTGCCCGGTTTTCCGCGGATTGTCTTTTCTCATGATCTGTTTGAGCATCGCACCAAAGGCGATCGGTGGGACAGAATTCGCGGCAAATATCTCGTTCCGCGACGCGAGCTTAACCGGGCAAAGATCATCCTGCTCGCCCGAGATCCGCGTGATTGTTTCGTTTCTCTCTACTTGCAGCTGACACGGCGCGATCCAAATGCGCCGGTTGACCTCAGGCAAAAGACGGTGAGCGAAATGTTGCGCGACGAAAAGTTGGGTGTGCGCGCCATTGTTAATGCCATGAACAACTGGCTTAACGAGTTCTCTCATCGTGACAATTTCACCCTCGTCCGATACGAAGCATTGCGCGGTTCACCGGCCGAACATTTCCGTGATTTGCTTGCGGTGCTCGGTGAACCATCGCCCGACGCGAATATTTTCCGGGAGGCGCTCGAGTTTTCCCGGTTCGAGAACATGCAAAAGCTCGAGGCCGCAGGAGCTTTTGATTCAAACATTCTGCATCCGGGCGATGTGCGCGATCCAGAATCGTTCAAGGTGCGCCGCGGAAAAGTTGGAGGGTATCGCGAATACCTGTCGGCGGAAGACCAACAATTTGCCGAAGCTGCATTAACAGAGCTCGATCGTCGATTCGGCTATACCGCCTGAACGCGGTGCCTCGGTAGACTCACGTCCTGCCGGTTCCCCAACGTCGGTGTAAGAATCGCTCCCATGGGGAAAACAAGATCTTATCGGCAAGTAAACCAATCACAACGATCACCAACATGATGCCGATCACCTGATCCATCGCACTTAGCTCGCGACCGTAGTGAAGCAGATGGCCGAGACCGAATCCGGTCAGAATCGTGACGTAAATTTCCGCGGCCATCAATGAACGCCATGCAAAAGCCCAGCCTTGTTTCATTCCGCTGATCAAATGAGGCAGGGATGCGGGCAAAATGACGCGAATCCACCGATGGAACGGGCCGGAGCCCATCGTTCGGGCAGCTCGCGCATAGATTGGTGAAATCGTACGAACGCCGGTGTCGGTCGCAATCACCACTGACCAGATCGTGCCCATGATGACGACGAAGAGCATGGCGCCTTCGGTCTGCCCGAACCAGAGCAACGCCAGCGGAACCCAGCAGACGCTCGGCAATGTTTGCAGGCCAAGCGCGAGAACACCGACTGTGTCTTCAGCAAATTTTAAAGATGCAGTTAGAAGCCCGAGCGGCAGCCCAATCGCGAGGCCGATGAAATACCCGACGATCAGACGCCGCAACGTGACACCCGAAGCGCTTACGAGAGTGCCATCGCGTGCGGCATTAACCAAATACTCAGAAACGTTGCGCGGAGAGGGTAAAAGAACTGGTGACCAAATTTCTGCGTGTACTAGTGCGACCCAAATCGCAAGGAGCGCGATGAAAAACAAAATCGCCAGCAAAGCCCTTCTCATTCCACGCTTACCACCGGTTCCGGCGCCAGGTAACCTTTTAGTGCTCCCGTCAATTGCGACGCATGTCGGGCGATCTCGATGCTGTTGAAATCGCGCGGCCGCGGCAGTTTGATTTCGAAAATGTCGCGAATCCGCCCGGGCGTCGGCGTCATGATCACCACTCGATCCGCAAGACAGGCCGCTTCTCGCACGTTGTGGGTAACGAAGATGATCGTCTTACGACGCTTCTGCCAAATCTGTTGGATGTCGCCATAGAGTTGCTCACGTGTCATGGCGTCGAGTGCGGCGAAGGGTTCGTCCATGAGTAACACGCGCGGGTTCGGCGCGAGCGCGCGCGCCAGGGCCACACGCTGTTTCATACCGCCAGAGAGTTCGTGCACGTTGGATTCCATAAATTTTTCAAGGCCGACCAGATGAAGAAAGAATTTTGCGACCTCGCGCCGCTCCCGATTGCGCAAACCGGGTTTGAGTTTCAAACCAAACATCACATTGCCGAAAACATTTAACCACGGAAACAGTGCCGATTCCTGAAACATAACCAGTCGATGCCGTCCCGGCCGGAGGACGGGCTGATTGTCCGCGAGCACCCGACCTTTGTCCGGCTTTTCCAGCCCAGCGATGATGTCGAGCAACGTTGATTTTCCGCACCCGCTCGGGCCAACCATGACGATGAACTCACCTTCGGCGACTTCCAGCGAGACATCATCCAGCGCGTGCACGTTCTGTCGCTTTTGTTGGAACCATTTTGAAACATGGTCCACCACCAGCTTTGCAGGCGGCGGACCTCGGAGCTCTTCCTGGAGCGACATCAGGGATTTTCGAACAACTTGGAAAGATCAGGTGCTGTCTTGATGAAGCCGGCTTTGACCGAATTCTGTACAAATTTTTCCACTGCGGCGCGCGGGGTTACCGCGGTAAATACAATGCGTTTCCATGCCGCGTCGATAAGTTGCGGGTTCATGTCACTCTTCGTTTCTGCCAGCAGTTCGGCCTTGATCAAACGCTGCGCTTCTTCCGGGTTCTTTGTGATCCACTCGGTCAACTCCGCATGCGCGTTGGCAAATTTTTTTACCAGTTCACGCTGTTGATTCAGGAACTTTGCGCTCGAAACCAGAACTGTCGTTGGCGAGTCTTTTTCTTCGACGATAACCTTTCCGGATGCTTCCTGTTCGAGGCGAGATAGCCAGGGTTCGACAGTCCAAACGCCGTCTATTTTCTTGGCTTTAAAAAGGCTTAACTGATCCGGATTTTGGGTTGGAATTACCTGGGCATCGCCGCCGAGTTGCGTGATCTTGAGTCCACCCTCCGTCAGCCATGCTCGACACGAAATGTCCTGCGTGTTGCCTAATTGTGGCGTAGCGATTTTTTTACCTCGAAAATCCGCCGGCGCCTTTAGATTTGCGTCCGGCTGCACAACCAAACCAGCTCCGCCATTGGCCGCGCCCGCGATCAGACGAACCTCCTGTCCATTGGATTTATTATAAGCGTTGAGCGCGGGTCCGGGACCGACGTAGGTCAGATCAATCGATTTTGCGAAAATGGCTTCCATCGCGCTCGGACCCGCGTTGTAAATGAACCACTCGATTTTCACGTCGGAGCCGAGCCGTTGTTCAAACCAACCTTTTCCCTGACGCGAAAGCGCGTGTGCCACGACCCCTTGTGCGTGGGTGATGTTTGGAAAATGCCCAACGCGAATTTTCGTTTCGCCGAGACAGTAGGCTGTTGTGGCAAAACAGAGCGAGATCGATGCTAAAAACTTTGCGCGTTTCATTTTGGCATTCTCGTTTTGGCGACCATCAGCGCAAGACCGAATCGCCGAGAGAGATATAATTGGCCTTATCGCAGGGGCCGCGCGACAAGGATTCCGCTGTCGGAGCCGTAGCGATACAGGTATTTCGAGAGCTGGTCGTCCACGACAACTTTGCCGTAATTCCTCGGCGAGGATGCGTGCATGAAATGCAAGACGCCATCGCTCGTGCGTAGTGCAAGCCCCACATGCGCGGTCGAACGGAGCCCGTTTCGCTCCCGCGAAATGACTCCGATAACATCGCCGCTGCTCAATTTCGGTTCGATCTTGGCGACCTCGCTTTTTGGAATTTCATAGAGCGGCCGCGATGACACATTCGCTTCCATGCGCGCAAGAGGCCCGAGCAACGAGCGATTCGAAGCAAGGTACCGATAATGCCGCCACCCAACGCTCATCTCGCGCGCGGAATGCGGGACGCTTCGCCCGCCAAGCTGACGCGTCATATCGTTAACCAAACCGCGGCGATCGTTATCGTAAAGCCAGTCTTCCAGGTAATGCAGCCGGGAAAGATAATCGCCTGTGCATTGGCCGCCGCGATACCGGTCCATCTCGATGTAGTGCAGTAAACGTTCCGGAGTCCAATTTGATTCCGGTTCGTTCAACATTCGCGCAAAGCCAAGTGCCGTTTCGAAAAACGTCCAGCAGTCCATCCCGTAGAAATTCACCGAAGGCGATTCGATCCGGTTATCGATCTCGAGGGTGAAATGTTTGTAGCGGGTACCGACCAGCGCTTTTCCAACCGCCGCAGTCCGATCGCCGATCGGTAGTGATTTCCAGTTCTCTGCTTTCGCCTTGGCAACCAGCCGGTTGAATTGCTCCTGCCCCTTGAACACAGTGCCGAACGGCAAGCGCGATTCGGACGCTATTCCGGCTGAACAAATGAAAAATAGTGTGACGCAGACCCTCCAGCTCCTCATATGAAGAATTAACTGAACGCCGGTTGTAGAAAGTTACAAGGTCAAAGGGCTACAGGCTTAGACCGTCGGACGCTCGCTGGATTGCTATGTCTGAAGTTTGTAACGTTTTAACGCTTTCCACTTTGTAACTGTCCAATATCGTTCTAAGACCGTGCCAATCCGCTTTCCGAAAAAGAAACGGCGAAATATTGTTCGCCAGTCGCCAGACGGCGATACTCCTGTTCCAGCGGGGCGGCATTCCACCCGCGTCCGGCTGCGCCCGCGGTCCGATTGGCACAAACGCAATTTTCTGACGAGTGTTTTAATTCCATCGCTGTTCGTGAAGCGATCCGGCGATTACGTCCCGCCGCAATTTCCGAAGATCCGCGAAGGCGAGATCTGCATTACCTGGATCGGTCACGCGTCATTTCTCATCCAAACGCACGAGGTGAACATCCTGATCGATCCGATTTGGTCGAAATGGCTCAAGGTCATCAAACGATTGAAACGGCCTGGCTTCGAAATCCATCATTTGCCTTCCATTGACTTCGTACTCGTGACGCATGCGCATTTTGATCACCTTGATCGACGCACGCTGCGGCGCGTAGCCGCGAACCAACCCCTCGTGGTTCCAACCGGCGTGGGAAACTTGGTCCACGATCTCGGGTTTCACATTGTGCACGAACTCGACTACTGGCAGACCGTCGAACTCGGACCGCTCAAGATTTCGCTCACGCCCTGTCACCACTGGGGAGCCCGGTTTCTTGCGGATTTGCACCGCGATTTCGGTGGGTTTGTGATCGCGTCGAACGGCCGCACGATCTTTCATTGTGGCGACACAGCTTATTTCCCGGGCTTCAAAGAAATTGGCGACCGCTTCAGTGTCGACTTGGCATTGCTTCCGATAGGCGCTTATGAAGCGCCCACCGGCCGCGAAGTTCACATGAATCCCGAAGAGGCGGTAAGAGCTTTTCTGGAGCTGCGCGCCAAGAAGCTAATCCCGATGCATTACGGAACGTTCCCTCTCGGTTTCGAGCCGCTCCACGAACCGCCGCAGCGATTGCTGGCAGCGGCACGCGCGCACGGACTCGAGAAAAACGTGCTTGTGATGACTGAGGGCAAACCAGTCGTGCTATGAAGAGAAAAACGCCGAACGCCGAACGCCCGACGCTCAATATCGAATGGCCTGGTGTTCGGGAAGACGAAGGTGTTTATGTCTTGAAAACGGCAACGCCCAACTTCCACCGCCCAACGTCCAACGCTCAATCAGCCAGCAAATCCCGCTTCGATCTAGAAGGTCGAATGCTTGATTTCAGCGCGCGGATTATACAATTGGTTGACGCGCTGCCAAACACGCGAGCGGCTAATCACGTCGCTGGGCAGCTCTTGCGTTGTGGAACTTCGCCATATGGAAATCACGGCGAGGTTGAAGCCGCCGAATCGCGCAAGGATTTCATTCACAAATTAAAGGTTTGTCTCAAGGAACTGAAAGAGACTCGTCGCTGGTTGCGATTGATTGCGAAATCGTCAATGCTGCCAACGCCGAAAATGACCGCGATTCTGAAGGAGACTGAAGAACTCATCAAAATTTTCTTCTCCAGCGTTCGAACGACTGAAAGGAACGCGAAGTGACGCTGCGAATCTTCTCATTGAGCGTTGAGCGTTGAGTGTTGGACGTTGGGCGTTGAAAGAAACAGCGATGGACGCAGCGCGCACGCGTTCCACAGTTCTTGGCGCGCTTTCAGCCGGATTACTCGTCATTGTCTTTAGTCTCATACTGCTCTGGCACAATCCGCTCGTTTTTTGGAATGACGATTATGAATTGTCTGTTCTTCCCGTGTTCGCCGACATGGCGCGCAGCTGGTCCGAAGGCCATTGGCCACTGTTAAGCCCCTATTCGTGG
>DATDAJ010000181.1:0-2332 GCA_036525475.1 Candidatus Udaeobacter sp. | reverse complement strand
TGATTCTGGCGCTTATCAAACCGCAATTCGAGCTGCAACGGTCGGAGGTCGGAAAGGGCGGAATTGTGCGCGATCCTCGCTTGCACCAGAAGGCACAAGACAAGATCGTCGCTTTTGTGAACGATCTAAGGCACGTTATCTCTGGGATCGCACCGGCTGCCATCAAAGGCGCGGATGGCAATCAGGAATTCTTTGCATGCATACGAAAACGATCGGCTTAATAGCGCACACCGGAAAGCGCGGCGTTGCGGAGTTGATCAATTCGATTGCCCAGGAATTCGAGCGATTCTCAATTTCGATTCTGTTCGAAAAGGAAACCGCGCGTGTTGCTGGAAAAGAACGGGGCTATCCAATAGCGGAGCTCGGAGCTATGACCGATCTGTTGGTCGTCGCTGGCGGCGACGGCTCAATTCTGCGCGTTATCGGTCAACTCGGCGAGACCATCAAACCAATCTTCGGCATCAATGTCGGCTCGCTTGGTTTCCTGACTTGCGCGAGTTCGTCGAATTATCGCGAAGCTGTCGAGTGCATCGCAAAGGATCGAATTAACTTCAGTCGCCGTGCGTTGCTCGAAGTCAGGGTTATTCTTGGTGACAAGAGAACGAACAAGATGCTCGCTCTAAACGACGCCGTCCTGAGTCGCGGCGAACTTTCGCGCCTGGTGATGTTGCGCACGCGGGTCAACGGCGAATCGCTCACGGAGTTCAACGCCGACGGCTTAATTGTCGCGACGCCGACAGGATCCACAGCGTATTCGCTATCGGCCGGAGGACCGATTCTCGACCCTGAGTCCGGCGTGTTCGTCATCACGCCGATTTGTCCTCACGTTCTCACGAACCGTTCGATCATTGTCGCGGATGGATCGATGATCGAAATCGAAGCGAGTCATCCCGATTATCCAGTGTACCTGACTCTGGACGGCCGCAGACCCATCCACGTTGAGCGCGGGTCGCTCGTCACCATCCGCAAAGCAAGAAAAACGCTTCCACTGGCGTCCTTGCCGGATGCTTCATTCTTCAGCGTAGTCCGGCAAAAGCTTAAGTGGAGCGGGAGCAACGTCTGATTGGCCTCGCCTCTTGGGAGCGGTTCGCCACGGCGACCTGGTGAGCGCGCCCTCGGGGTCGCGAACCTAGATCGCGTAGGTAGGGGCGATTGACCTCAATCGCCTGTTTCATTACATGCTCACATTCGCGAGGGCGATTCGGGTGAACCGCCCCTACCGGCAATCCGCGCATATTCTTCCCGCTAACGGCCAGAATTCGACCATCCGATGACGCACTGAAGGTCAGAAGTCAGCCTACCGAGTTCTTGTGCAGCCCCTCGAAACCTGATAATCAGCATTGCTCATGAACCTGTTGAACTTGCCGGATGGGCGGATCATAAACCTCGAACATCTCACGTACGCAGAACGCGCGGGCGAGTACCTGGCTTTGCATTTTGATAGCGGCGCTGAAGGCGGGATGGGCTCTGTCGTTAGGCTAAAACAAGGTGAAGGCGCAAGGCGAGTATGGACATACCTCGCCAGCAAATGCACCGTGAAGATCGAGGCGGCTTAGTTCCAAGCGATCGTTGCCCAACGATTCTCGCCACTCGATTTAGGGCTCATCCGCACGAAATGATTGGCGTTGCCGCGCTTGCAGCAATCAGCACCGACGCGGACGATTTGGTGTTGGTTCCGATTACCGTTTACGCGGAAATAAGCATTAACAAAAATAAGGGGCACTAACCAGTATCGCACCCGGGCTGCTTCGGGTGAGGATAGCTCAATTTTCATAACCAGCGCGGGCACGGGCAAAAACTCTGACCGCGCTCTTTTTGTCAATTTCACGAATCGGAACCGACACGTACCGATTTCACATGACATATAGTTTTTTCAGAAATTTTTCAGGAAGCCGATTTTCGTTTGGAATCGGTCTGGCCGGGATCCTGACCCAGTTGGAGATGTCTCAAAAGCCACTTAAGGTCGTGGGGAGGACCCCGGGACGTACCCCCCTTGGGATCTTTTGCTGGCTTGAGGTCATCAATTTTGACCCTTTTCTTGGTTTTCTTTTCCTTGCCCTGCATGTTTGTTAATTCTCCTTTGCGGGTCGTTTATTTAGTTGTGTCTCTGTTTGTCATGCAAGGTTAGGCCGGCTGCTACTTCGCGCTGGATTTGTTTGCAACTTGGTTCGCGAGTGTCTGCATACGATTCGCGTAAACCTCCGCGCGCGGAATTGTAGTTAGAAAGTAGCTTTTGTGTCAATGCTGATTGCTAGGAAGTCGGCAAATCTAACGAACGACCCGAAAACGATGTGTTTCTAATGGCAGAGAAGTGAGGTATTTTCGCGTCTCG
>DATDAJ010000180.1:0-4833 GCA_036525475.1 Candidatus Udaeobacter sp. | reverse complement strand
AGAAGCGCCAAGCGGAATGGCCCAATCTGGAATTTCAATTCGACCGGTGCGCAAGAACTGCCGCGATTCGATGATCGATACACCGCTCTCGGGAACCCGGACGAGATCGAGGAGCACCTGGTAGGTTTCGAGCGCCAACGGGATCACTCTTTCCGCTGGCTCGACATGGTAGGGAAACCAAACCGCCGCAGCCACACTGGAGGTTGTTTGCTGACCAATCTCTTTCGCAAAGATCGCCGTGCGGTAACCGTGCTCAGCAAAAACTACACCACAGGTAAGTCCCGATACGCCCGCGCCTACGATTGCGACGTTTCGCTCCATTTCCAAATGGTAGGGACGGATCGCCGAGCCGTCCGCAAATTTTTTGCGACGCGTCATGACCACGGCGCGCCCGGCGGTCGCGCTCTACCACGATCAAGGTACGTGCGAAATTGCCTGGCAGCGTCTACAATTGCCGCGACATGGTTTCACTTAACCGAGATGCCCTCACGGAGAAAATCCTGGAGGGCGCGCGCATCTCAACAGATGATGCGCTGGAACTGTATCGGTCGCCGCTGGAAGAATTGGCGGCGCTTGCGAATGCGCGGCGCGATCTGGCAAAGGCAAAAAGCTACGGCGGCCGCGGCCGCGAGATCGTGACCTACATCATTGATCGCAACATCAATTACACGAACGTCTGCAACGTCTACTGCAAGTTCTGCGCGTTTTATCGGACAGAGAAAGACGAAGATCATTACGTGCTGAGCTTCGAGCAGCTGGATCAAAAACTCGACGAACTCACTGCTGCAGGAGGAGTGCAAATCCTGATGCAGGGCGGGCATCATCCGAAATTGGCGTTCCAATGGTACATTGATCTTCTGCAGCACATCCGCGCAAAATATCCGCATATCAACATCCATGGATTCAGTCCGCCGGAGTTTCAGCATTTCGCGGAGACGTTCCGGATGCCGCTGCGAGAAGTGATCTCGGAATTTAAGACGGCCGGGCTCGGCTCGATCCCGGGCGGCGGCGGCGAAATCCTCGTGGACCGGGTGCGAAAAAGAATATCGCCTTTGAAAATCAACAGCGACGAATGGCTGGAGGTGATGCAGGTGGCGCATGAGCTCGGATTGAAATCGAGCGCCACGATGATGTTCGGTCACGTGGAGACGATCGAAGATCGGGTCGAACATTTGCAGCGGATTCGCGATCAACAGGATCGCAGTGGCGGCTTCACCGCGTTCATTTGCTGGACCTTTCAACCGCAGCATACGGTGTTGAAAGTGAAGCAGCCCACCGGCGTGTCCGAATATCTGCGAATGCAAGCGTTGGCACGGATTTTCCTGGACAACATCGACAACATCCAAAGCTCCTGGGTCACGCAAGGCCCGGACATTGGCCAGATCGCGCTCAGATATGGCGCGAACGATTTCGGCTCGGTGATGATGGAAGAAAATGTCGTTAGCAGCGCCGGGACAACCTTTCGGCTGGATGCAGCGCAAATCGAGTCGCTCATCCACGGCGCAGGCTACGAACCGCGTCGGCGAAATAACTGGTACGAACTATTGAACTAGGAGACAACCATGGAATTACTCGAAGCATTGCCGCGACTGATCAGTTGGGCCATCCCCGTCATCGTCCTCGCCGTAATCATTCTTCCGCAGGCAATCCGGATCCTGCGGGAATACGAGCGCGGCGTGATCTTTCGTCTCGGGAAATTACTCGGCGCGAAAGGTCCGGGCATAATTTTCCTTATCCCGATCGTTGATCGGATGGTGCGAATGGATTTGCGCGTCGTGACCATCAGCGTCGAGCGACAGGAGGTGATGACGCGTGACAACGTGCCGGTGACGGTCGACGCGGTTGTGTATTTCCGCGTGGTCGATCCGCAGGCCGCCGTGGTGAAAGTGGAGAACTTTCTCAAAGCCACCTCGCTGATGTCGCAGACGACGTTGCGCAGCGTGCTCGGCCAGGCCCCCTTGGATGACCTGCTTTCGCAACGCGAGTCGATCAACCAGAAGTTGCAGGAGATCATCGACCGGCAAACCGAACCCTGGGGAATCAAAGTCACGGCGGTCGAGGTCAAGGATGTGGCGCTGCCCGATACCATGAAACGCGCGATGGCGAAGCAGGCCGAAGCCGAGCGGGAACGCCGCGCGAAGATCGTCAACGCCGAGGGCGAATTTCAGGCAGCGGAAAAAATGGTGCAGGCCGCGGCGATGATGAGCAAGGAACCGATTGCGCTGCAACTGCGTTTCCTGCAAACGATGCGCGAAATTTCCAGCGAACATAATACCACGACCTTTTTCCCCCTTCCGATCGATCTTTTGACGGCATTGATCAAAAAGAGCGAACCGCCGAAATCGTAATTTGTCAGTCGAATTAGCGGACGATCCTGGCGATTTGCTGGCGAAAACGTTTGGCACCGCCGGATGCTGGATGGCGAACGCAGTGCGCATTTAAATCAAGTTGCTTAAGCTGTGCGGCGGCGATTTTTCCCAGCGCGACGATTTGCTCGCAAGGAAATAATTCGAGGAAAGCCTTCAGCACGGGGCGACCGGAAAGTTGCTCCGCTTTGTTAGGCATACGATTGCTCAACAACCCGCGCTGCGGATCGAATGAGTGCCACGGAAACGCATTCCACAAGACGAACTCGTCCGGCACTACGCCGATCTTTAGCTACGCGCCCCAGACAATCGTCGCCGTCGGTTCCGAAAAACCATTCGGACAAACACTCGGTTTGCTTGTGCGGCGTGGCTTAACGCCGGAGAAAATCTTGCTGGCTGCTAACTGAACGTTCTTGCCTCCTCTGAGCAGCAAGCGTTCAGAGGTCATGGGAATTCCGCTGAAATGACCGCCGCGGTAGCCAACTGCTTCCCCGATCACCGCGAGTTTCGCGCTTCCGACACGTTCTCGCAGATAAGCACGTAATTGTTGGCGCCGGATGGCTGGAGCACTCGGACCAATGTCGTTTTGCTCATCGACTTGCCACCAGGGATTAAACACCCCACCGGATGGCGACTTTTTTAGCAGCCTTAGAAATTGCTCGAGTGAATCAATGCCCACGATGGACTACGCGCCAGGGACTCACGTTACACGCTACAGATGGCCGAAATTCGAAACCTTAATAGAACCAATCAGCAACAACCGCAATTCCAAGGAGCAAATGCCATGAAACATGCCAAAGACATTATGAGCGCCAATCCCGCTTGCTGCACGCCCGAGCATAATGTGCAGCAAGCAGCCGAGTTGATGGTCAAGCACGACTGTGGCGAGATTCCCGTAGTCGAGAGCGACGGGAACATGAAACCGATTGGCGTGATCACCGATCGCGACATCGCTTGCCGTGTCGTCGCTATGGGAAAAAACCCGAACCAAACCAGAGTGCGCGACGCGATGTCGAGACCGCCTGTGACGATCACGCCTGACGCTAGCCTCGAGGAGTGCTGCCGAATTATGGAAGAAAGCCAAATCAGGCGCGTACCCGTTGTGGATCAAAGCGGAATTTGCTGTGGCATCGTGTCACAGGCAGACATCGCGAAAGCCGCATCCACCCAGCAAACAGCCGAAGTAGTAAAGCAAGTGTCCGAACCCAGTCAGCACGCCTCCCGCGTGGCGGCTTGAGGTGACCCACACAATCCTGTGTGCGAAACGATCCGGAGGAGTAATCTCCTGATCGGCAGCCGCGGACTGCCCGGTTCCGCCACGGCTACGACGGAGAGGGGAGACCGCCACTGACGGACAATGTTTGCCTGCCTCACTCGTCGGAGGCAGGATGCCTAGATTACGCCTCCCGATGCCAGAGCTGCCCGAAGTCGAAACGTTCAAACGATATTTGGACAGCACGTCATTGCATCAGCGGATCACCGGTGTCGAGGTGCGGGACGCGTATGTTTTGAAACGTGTTTCCCCGCGTGAGCTGGCACGGCGACTGAAAGGGCGCCGCTTCGAAAACAGTAGCCGGCACGGCAAACATTTGTTCGTGCGCGCCGGTCATGAGGTGTGGTTACGGCTGCATTTCGGCATGACCGGCTGGCTTCAGTACCTCAAGCGCGACGAAGAAACGCCGACCACTGCGCGCGTCCTTTTTAGATTCGCCAACAACCACCGGCTCGCGTTCGACGATCAACGAAAATTTGGCGAGGTCGAGTTGATCAAGAATGTGGATGAGTTTTTGCAAAGACGCGGCATCGGTCCGGACGCGCTCAATGTCGGTCGCTCCGAGTTCAAAACGATGTTCCGAAAACACCGCGGAGCCGTGAAAGCGATTTTGCTCAACCAGCAGTTGATCGCCGGGATCGGCAACCTTTACGCCGACGAAATTCTTTTCCGTGCGGGCATGCACCCGGCCACTGCAGCGGTCAGTTTAAGTGACAAGGATCTGAAGAGGTTGTTTCGCGCAACGCGCCATGTTCTGGAAAGAGCAATTGCGTTGAAAACCGATTTCAATCGTTTGCCGAAATCGTGGCTGCTTCCGCATCGTGGAAAACGCGGCAGATGTCCGCGTTGCGGTCGCGCGTTGAAATCAGCGACGATCGGCGGCCGCACTTCATGGTTTTGCGCGCATTGCCAGAAGCGAGCGCATTCCAAAGTTACGCCGGCCACATAACCGCGACTGTCGACTCTCAGCGCAACATTTCTAGCAGTGTGAGTGCATTCTTCGGCGCCGCGCCTTCGGCATTAAGTGCGCTGAGGACAGCGCACACTACAGCATTTGATGTTTCACACCATCGGCCGAAAACGGCCGACCACTTCCTGCAAGCGGCCGGTGATCTGGCCTAACGAACAGACTTCGGCTGCTTCGAGCAGAACGGGGAAAACATTTTCGCTGCGCTCGGCGGTCGCAGCCAGCTT
>DATDAJ010000179.1:0-4758 GCA_036525475.1 Candidatus Udaeobacter sp. | reverse complement strand
GACGCAGCGGGATCCAGCGCGATGAAGATCTGTTCGCCCAGCTTGTAACCAGCCTTCTCGACGGCCGCGGAAATCGATTCCAACGCGTCTTCCGCGGAATCGAGCTGCGGCGCAAATCCGCCTTCGTCGCCAATGGCCGTGGAAAGATTGCGCGCTTTCAGAACAGATTTGAGCGCGTGATACACTTCCGTGCCGTAACGCAATGCTTCCGAGAAACTCGGCGCACCGCGGGGCACAACCATGAATTCCTGAAAATCGATCGGCGCATCCGAGTGCGCGCCACCGTTCAGGATGTTCATCATCGGCACCGGGAGCACCCGTGCTTCATGTCCGCCGAGATATCGGAACAGCGGCAGGTTTTCAGCAGCCGACGCCGCACGGGCGACCGCCAGAGAAACAGTCAAAATCGCATTGGCGCCGAGATTTCTTTTGGTCGGTGTGCCATCAAGTTCGATCAGTTTCTTGTCGATGTTCGCCTGGTCTCGTGCGTCCAGTCCTTTCAGGATCGGTGCAATCTTGTGGTTAACATTCGCAACCGCTTTTCTTACGCTTTTTCCGCCGAACCGGCTTTTGTCGCCGTCGCGCAATTCCAATGCTTCATGTTCGCCCGTGCTCGCCCCGCTGGGAACCGCTGCTCGTCCAAGTGCGCCGCTTTCGACCTGAACATCTGCTTCGATCGTGGGATTGCCGCGTGAATCCAAAATTTCGCGGGCGTGAATGTGAATAATACTGCTGCTTGGCATAAGTCCTGTACGAATTAGAACAGCTTTGGCGTCACGGGGCAAATCCGTACCGGCCAAATGCATAAACAAGGCCGGGAGGAACCGATTGGAGGCGTGAGAGATTCCGATTGGCAATTTCGCTAAGGCACGCATAATCTTCGCGATGATTCGTTTGGTTGGCCTATCCATGCTTGCCTTGGTTGCTGCTATCCCCGCAGCGGTAGCCGAAGAAGGGCAACATCTGTCGTCGGATCAAATGGCAAAAGCTGTAAAAAGCGATTCGATGACTGTCCCCACGCCGGGCGAGCTATTCGCTGCCCTCGGAAAATCGGGAAAAATAAACTGGTCAGCTCAATATCGCGCGCCAATTCCTATGACGTACGGCAATCGTCCGCAGATTGCCCTCAACCTCGGCGGTTTGATAGCCGATGGATTCATCGCCGTGGAAGCGAAGGACGGTCAGCAGGTGAAGAATATCGGCTCGGACATCATGAAGCTCGGAAAGGCGCTGGGAGTGAGCGAGCAACTGCTTAGTCGGGGCAACAGCATCAATGAATTTGCCGAGCACAATGAATGGGACACGCTCCAGGAGGAATTGGAAGCGACGCAAAACGAGGTCAAAACCTCAATGCAATCGCATGCCGATCAGGATCTGGTTATCCTTGTTACTCTTGGCGGGTGGATTCGCGGAACGCAGGTGGTCACCGGCGCGATTGTGAAAAATTATAACGAGTCCGCCGCGAAGGTTCTGCGCGAACCGGCATTGGTCCACTTCATCCAGGCAAAGCTGAATGCAATCTCGCCTGAATTACGTCAGGAACCGCTGGTCAAAGACGTAAGCGAACAACTGACGGCGATTGAAAAACTCGTTTCATTTCCGGAAGGAAAGGCGCCGACCGCGGAAGATGTGAAAAAACTCAATGAGGCGGTGGCCAAGCTGATGACAAAAATAGAGAGCAAGGAGTCGCCAAAATGAAATATTGCCTGTCGTCTTTGCTTTTGATTTTAGCGCTAGGCGCAAGCGTTGTTCTCCGCGCAGACACAGACGCTGAAGTGAGTGCGCGCAAAGACGCACTCGAGCTTGCGGGAGCATTTGGAAATGACGGGTTCAAGATTCGAGACGGACATTCGTGCGGTGCGCTTAAGGCGCACGATCATGCCCTGATCGCGGTGAACCTTTATGCGGGAAATCAATATTGGTTTTCTGTGGGCACGGCGGAGCCGCTAAAAAAAGTTGCCGTCAGCCTTTATGATGAAGCTGGAAACCAAATGACCACGGAAAATTTCAGCGACGGGGACAAAGCCGCGGCGGGCTTCGCGCCGGAGAACAGCGGCCAGTATTTTGTATCCGTCGATTCCGTTGAGGATCAGGAAGGCAGTTTCTGTCTCGTCTATTCGTATAAATAGACGATGCCTGGGTTCTATCTTGGAGCAGATGATGATCTCGCTTCAGGTGTTTTACGAAGGTCGCGTCCAGGGCGTCGGGTTCCGCTTCACTGTGCGTCACATCGCCAAAGGCTTCGACGTGACCGGTTGGGTGCGCAATCTGCCGGACGGTCGCGTAGAACTTCAGGTTACCGGTGATGAGGAGGAGGTACGCGCATTTCTCGATGGGGTCGCTCAAAGCGAACTTCACTCGCTTATTCGCGAACAAATTGAGAATAAGTTGAACGAACCAATCGCTGCGCGCGGCTTTGAGATTCGCCATGACTAATCCGTCAAGCCTCAGCAACGGGGAGGCGAGTGCGGCCGTCGCCGTTCACGGACTGACTAAAATTTTTCCTGTTCCGTTTCATCCCACTCGTGGCGTGGTCGCGGTAAAAGACCTCAGCCTCCGCATCGAACCTGGCGAAGTGTACGGCTTGCTGGGGCCGAACGGCTCCGGCAAGAGCACCACGCTGAAAATTATTCTCGGCCTGGTATCGCCAACCCGAGGCCGCACCGAAATTTTTGGACGAGACAGTCGCCTAGTCGAGAGCCGCGAAGCAGTTGGTTTTCTCCCCGAGAACCCGTATTTCTACAAATATCTCAGCGGCGCGGAAACGCTGCGTTTTTTTGGACGCCTTTGCGGAATGTCAGGGGCAACATTGAAGAGCCGTGTAAACGAACTTCTCGATCTTGTTGGGCTAAACAAGGCGCGCGACCGCCGATTGGGCACGTATTCCAAGGGAATGCTGCAACGCATCGGGTTAGCCCAAGCCTTGATTCATGATCCGCGGTTGGTGGTCCTGGATGAACCGACGGCTGGTGTTGATCCGGCCGGCTCGCGCGAGATTCGGGATTTGATCATGGACCTCAAGCGTCGCGGAATCACCGTTTTGCTTTCGTCACATTTGCTTGCGCAAGCTCAGGAAATTTGCGACCGCATCGGGATTCTTGCCGACGGAGTGATGGTACGCGAAGGGCGTTTGCAGGAATTAATCGCAATCGAAAATCAAACCGAGCTTGTGATCGCCGATGCCTCAGACGACCTGATGCAAGAGATTGAATCGTTCATCAGCCGGTCGAACGCGAAATTGCTCGAGCGGCGAAAATCGACCACCACGCTGGAAAGATTATTCCTGGAATCGACCGGAGGGAATGACAAAATCTCAACTCGCGAGTGACGAACTAACAAAACACAAATGACAGACGGCGAAGCTACTTCAGCCCTTCAACCATTTAAGGCTTCAACGATTCCGAAGCGTCACCGCGCTTTCTCTCTGTCGCGCATTCTCGCGATCACGAGCAACACGTTGACTGAGCTAACGCGCCTGAAGGTTTTTTACGTGCTGCTCGTGTTCGGGCTGCTGTTGATTGGCAGCTCGATTTTCATGGCGCAATTCTCTTTCCAACAGGAATTCCAAATACTGAAGGACGTCTCGTTAGGCGCGATCTCAATGTTCACTTCGCTATTGGCAATCGTAGCCACGTCGCGAATGCTGCCGCGCGATATCGACGACCGCACCGTCTATACCATTCTCGCCAAACCGGTGCCGCGTTTCGAATACGTTGTCGGCAAAATCGCCGGAGTTCTTTTGTTACTGGCGATTAGTACCCTGATAATGGTCGCGGCGTTCCTGGCCGTGCTGTACATGCGCGAGCAGGCGGTGCTGCAGGCTACCGCGAAACAAATGGCCAGCGCGCCGCCGGACCAGCTCGCCGATGCTCTGCGCGCGGTTCGCGCGTCCGCGTTCAACGTCGATCTTGTTCCCGGAATCATTATTATTTTCCTCAAAGCGTGCCTGCTCACGGCCCTGACTCTGTTTGTTTCTACCTTCGCCACCTCAACGATCTTCACCATCGTGGTGATGGTTTTTATTTATTTTATCGGACACTTGGAAGCTACTGCGCGTGAGTATTGGCTCGCCGTACAGGGCGGCGGTTTAGTCACACGCGTGTCTCTTGCGATCGTGGCGCTGCTCTTTCCTGATCTGCAGGCTTTCAATCTGGTGGATGACATCGTCGCTGGCACCGTGATCTCGATGGCAGTGTTCACCAAGACGGCGTTACTCGGCATTTTCTACACCGTGATCTACACGTTATTGGCGGTTTTTGTGTTTTACGGCAAAGAATTATGACGCGAGGCCTGATCGCGCTGGCGGTATTGATCGTGATGGGGCTAGTTAAATTGCCAGTCGAACGCGATCTCGCAGCTCTTCACCGTCAGGAACATTTCCGCGGCGTCGAATTCAATCTCGATCTTCGCGAAAAACTCGGGCAACTCGGATTCATCGCCGCACTGAGCGGGTTTCGAGCCATTGTGGCCGATGGTCTGTTCATCCAGGCGCATGCGGCTTGGGAAAATACTCAGTGGGGCCGAATGCTTTTGTTATTTCGACAAATCACGACGCTCCAACCACGGGTGCTTCTGTTTTGGGACACAGCCGCGTGGCACATGGCGTGGAACGCGAGCGTAGCGGCGATGAACGATACCAACCAGCCGCGCCAGGCACTGCGAGTCAAAGCGCAGCGCGAATATTTCGCGCTCGGCAAAGATTTTCTCGAGCGCGGAATTAAAAATAATCCTGACCGTCCGGAGCTGTACGAAGCGCTT
>DATDAJ010000178.1:0-6329 GCA_036525475.1 Candidatus Udaeobacter sp. | reverse complement strand
TGAATCAGGAACGTCAGTCCGATTACAGATTGGACGTTCTGTTTATGGATTTGGTCGCTTATTCTACGCAGCTTCTCGACGAGCAGCGCCAATATCAGGAACAGCTGAATGAAATTGTCCGTGGTACCGAGCAGGTCCGCAGTGCAAAAGAAGCGGGGAAGCTAATTCGACTTCCCGCCGGCGACGGGATGGCACTCGTGTTCTTTGACAGTCCCGAAGCACCGGTGCGGTGTGCGATCGAGATCAGCAAAAAGTTGAAGGAAAATCCGCAACTGAAGCTTCGGATGGGTATTCACAGCGGGCCAATTGATGAAGTTCGCGACGTAAATGACCGAATAAACGTTGCAGGCGCGGGAATCAATCTTGCCCGGCGAGTGATGGATTGGGGAGATGCGGGCCATATCCTGTTGTCTAAAAGAGTGGCCGAGGATCTTTCGCACTCGCGACAATGGGGTCACTATTTGCATGACTTGGGAGAATGCGCCGGAAAGCACGGCGTTCCCATCTTCCTGGTTAATTTCTACGGAGACGGTATCGGAAATCCCGAACTACCGAAAGCGATTCGGCAAGCCCGATTAGACCAGGCGGCTAAGGCTGCGGCTACCGGCGCTCCTCGGACGTTTCGACGTGTTTATCTGGCAATCGCAGCCACAGTCGTTTCGATCGGTGTCATCGGTCTGTGCCTCTGGTTTTATTGGAGGCAAAATCAGGCATCGTTGCTACCTGAAGAGAAAAGCATCGCGGTGTTGCCGTTCGAGAACTTCAGCCCGGCAAAAGACAACGCGTTTTTCGCGGACGGCATGCAGGATGACATCCTAACGAGTTTGGCAAAGATCAAGGACCTCAGAGTGATCAGTCGTTCCTCGGTAATGGCCTTTCGCGACGCGGCAGGCCAGAACCTGCGCGACATCGGTAGAAAACTTGCCGTGGCGAACATTCTGGAGGGCAGCGTGCGCAAGGAAGGCGACCGAGTGGTGGTGAATGTGCAGTTAATCAATACGCGAAATAATCGCCAGATTTGGGCAAATCGTTACGACCGCACTCTGGTTGATTCGCTCGGCTTGCAGGGAGAATTGGCCAGCGAAATTGCCGATACGCTTCGCGCAACGCTTAGCGATGATGAGAAAGCCCAGGCAGCAGCGAAGCCGACGCAAAACGCCGATGCGTACGTTTTCTATCTCCGCGCGAACCAGATTTCCCGCAATCCCGACACGCTGCTGGAGGATTATAAGACCGCTGAGCAGCTTTACATGCAGGCAATCGAACTTGATCCGAATTTCGCGCTCGCTCACGCGCGGCTCGCATCCGTTTGTGCTGAAGTGTTCCGTTACTATGAACCGACCGACAGTTGGAGAACGAAAGCCTTCGCTGAAGCGGAAACTGCGCTTCGACTGCAACCGAATCTTGCGGAAGGCCACTTCGCGCTCGGCCAGTGCATTTACTGGATGGATAAAGACTACGACCGGGCTCTGGAGCAATTTGAGATCGCGTCCCGTTTATCGCCGAGTAATGCGGATACACGCCGGCTGATCGCGGCGATTCAGCGCCGGCGTGGGAAATGGCAGGAGGCGCTTGAAGCCTACGAACGGGTTGCGAAGCTCGATCCGCAAAATCCGAGCACTGCTCGCGAACTTATGTATACGAACTCGTCAATGCGGCGATGGCCGGAAGCGGTGCGCTGGGCCGAGCAAATGCGCGCCTTGGCTCCATCATCGCTCGTGGCCAAAATCCAAAACGGCTACGCCCATTTTCAATGGAAAGGAGACACTCGTCTGCTGAAGTTGATGCTGGAAGAGATTCCAGCCGGTGTTGATCCAGACGGCAGTGTTACCGCAACCCGGTGGGACGTCGCGATGTTGCAACGCGATTATTCTGCGGCCAGAAGGATTCTGGAAACATCGTCGGCCAACGAAACTTCTTACAGCATCGCCGGATTGACGCCGAAAATCTTCCTGGAAGGCTGCACGTATGTGGCTCTGGGAGATAATGCGAATGCTCAAAAAGCGTTCGAACAGGCAAGACCAGCTTTTGAAGCGGCCGTGAAAGAAGCCCCGGAAAGCGCCGAGCGACATGCGAGCCTCGGCTGGCTTTACGCGTTGATGGGGCGGAAGAACGATGCCATCGCGGAGGGACGACGAGCAGTTGAGCTTAAACCGGAATCGAAAGATGCTGTCGATGGTTCACTCATGAATGGCTATCTCGCCCTCATCTACGCTCGGGTCGGCGAAAATGACTTGGCCATTCCGTTGATCGAGCGTCTGCTCACAACGCCAGGGGCAGTTGATAGCACCGATTACAGCATCACCGGCAACGATCTGAAACATCGCTGGGAATGGGATCCGCTTCGCAACGATCCGCATTTTCAAAGGCTGATTGAGAACGATGCGCCGTCGCAGCTCAATCACTAACGAATCCAACTAAGGTTCGAGCAGATCTCAAAGTTCCCGTTGCCAACCGAGAAGCAAATAGGAGGCTTGCTGCCAAGCCTGATCGACCCGTGAACCGGAAAGACTTTTTTGCGGAACTGAAGCGAAGAAAAGTTTATAGCGTCGCAGTCACGTACGCAGTCGTGGCGTGGCTACTGATTCAAGTCGTGACGCAGGTGTTTCCCCCGTTTGAAGTACCCAATTGGGCCGAGCGACTTGTGATAATCGCCATTGTGCTGGGGTTCCCGATCGCGTTGGCGTTTGCGTGGATTTATGACATCACGAGCCATGGGATCGTCCGGACACGAGAGGCTCAGCGGGAGCGGACGGAAAAAACGGTGGAACCTTCGCATTCCACCGATAGATCAATCGCGGTGCTGCCGTTCACCGATCTAAGTCCCGATCAGGATCATGCGTATTTCAGCGACGGAGTTGCCGAAGAGATACTGACAGCGCTGGCAAAAGTGGACGGCCTGCGAGTGGCGGCACGGCGCTCTTCGTTTTGGTTCAGGGGAAAAGAGGCCGAACTGCCGGAGATTGCACAGAGGCTCAATGTGGATCACGTACTGGAGGGAAGCATTCGGCGTGACGGCAATCTTGTCCGAGTCGCTGCCGAGCTGATTGATGCCCGAAACGGGTTCACGATCTGGTCGGAGACGTACGAGCGCGAAATGCATGGCATTTTCGCCGTACAAGATGAGATCACGTGTTCGATCGTAGATGCGCTGAAACTCAAGCTCGAAATCTCACCTCCGCCGCGGTCTGGCAGCACAGATGCCTACGACCTGTATTTGCAGGGCTTGTTCCTGTCCGACAAAAGCACTGAGGAAGGGCTGCGGGCGAGTCTGGAGTTCTTCGGGCGTGCACTCGATAAAGATCCGCGATTCGCACGCGCCTGGACCGGCATTGCAAAGTCGTGGCTCTGGCTGGCCGATGGCTACGTCGAACCACTCGAAGCATATTCGAAGGTTCGCGAGGCTGCCGTAAATGCGATCAACATCGACGACGGCGAAGCCGAGGCGCATGTTTACTTAGCGGAAACCAAACGGATCCTCGATTGGGACCTGCGCGGCGCCGAGGCCGAATACCTCCGCGCGTTTGAAATCGATTCAAATTCTACAACCTCGAATTATTTCATCGCTGCATTCTACGCCGCGATCGGCGAACGCGAGAAAGCTCTTACGTATCTAGGCCGCACTGCGAAAATTGATCCTGCCTCCCTCTGGGTCAGCAATTTCGCCTGCGAGATCTACCGATACTTCGGATTGATCGATGAAGCGATGGCCGCTGGCGAGCGCTCGTTGCAGCTTGATCCGACGTTTCTTTATAGTGAACCGCTGGTGGCCGCCCTTTACCGGGAAATGGGACGCTTCGATGACGCCATCGCGTTATACAAAAAGTCGCAAGACCTCAGTGGTCGAGTGCCCTTTGGTCTTGCGATTACCTACGCGAAGATGAACCGCCGGGAGGAAGCGAGGGAGATTCTCGAGGCCGTTTGCGCGAGTCGCGGGAGTTACACGCCCGGAGACGCCATCGCGCACGTGTATGTGGTCTTGAACGAACACGAGGACGCCATGCGCGAATTGGAACGTGCATACGAGGAACATTCCTCGTCATTGCACTTCATCGGCATCGCTCCCGAATTCGCGCCCCTGCGTTCGGACAAACGTTTCGTCTCGATCGTCGAAAGAATTGGGCTGAAACCTCAAAAGGTTTTTGCAGTAACAGCGGCCTGACTATTGAACGATAACGTCGCGACCGTGGCCGTGGGAGCGGACGCCGTATTTGTTTAAATCCTGCTGCGCCACGTGCATGCCGAAAAGCAAAACCGTAATCAACCCAAAGTATAACACTGACATTATCCAACGCTGCGACGGTGTGACTTCGAAATAGCGCTGTTCTTCTTCGGTCCTTTTACGGAAGAGCGAATAGACCCTCGGCACCGACATAAGGATAATGAGCCAGATAATGAAGTTTGGATATTTCCATCCAAACCAGATGAGCAATGCAAACCCGGGCAACCATAACCAGCGGGACAACGCTGTCACGATGCGTCCGCCATCGAGCATTCCGACCGGTGTGAGGTTAAACAGATTTAGAAAATATCCGAACCATGCCAGCGCGATGAAAATCGGAGCGGCAAAGAACTCGCCCAACGCGTTGCAGACCAATGCACCCAAGCTTCCGAGCAACGGTCCACCGATGCCTACGCACGCTTCCATCCACGCATTTCGCGGCGCTTCCTTGAGCGCAATGAAGGCGCCCATAAACGGAATAAAGACAGGCGCGCCGACCTTGAGTCCAAATTTTTTGGCGACAATCAAATGGCCCGTTTCATGGACGAGCAAGAGCAGGACAAAACCCAGCGCGAACTGCCATCCCCACAGCTGCATGTAAACCCAGACCATCAGCAGCATGGTGCCGCCGGATTTCAACAGGACGGGCAGGACGAATTTGAGTTTCGCAAGAAATTTTGCGATCACGACGCCCACGACCACGACAGGGCCCAGCGCCTTTTTTATCCGGCTCCAAGCCGTCTCTTCAGTTGGCGGCTTGTACTCCTCGGCCCTTTCGGTCTGAACATTCGCGTCTTGCACTTTAAGAATGTGCATGGCGTTAATGTGAAACGCCAACTTTCAGTGGCAGCGCTCTGCGTCCGACGAATTTGCAGTCGAATGTTTCAGCGAGACGCGCTGGCTGTTTCCGGGTTCTCTTCGGCCGTTTGGTAAGATTGCAGCCAGGCGCTCCATTTCATGTTTTCTTTCCACATGGTAATGCCGGAATGGCCGTAATGTTGTTCCATTTCGTACTCGTGGTCCTTTATCACCGGACACCAGAATAATCGACCGGCCCTGCGCCAGCCGTCGATGATGATCCCATCTTTGAAAGGCTGGTTACGCGCAGTCACGACCAGTGCATTGTTTTCGCTCGTTGTGTCAGGGTACGCTTCACCCCAGTGGAGCACGAGGGTTTTCGGCGCGAGTTTTATTAACTCTTCTCCAATGTCCTGGGCCCAATGCCCACACCAGCCGCGCTTTCGCTTGCCGACATTGTAGAGAAACACAGTAAACTCCGGGTTAAGAACGACACGGTATTCTTTTTTAAGTCGGCGGGCAGTCGTATGCGCAGTGTAAGACAATGCCTGGGCTTCAGCTGGATCGACGTCCGACGAAAGCCCTGTGAGAGCTTTGGCCAGGTTGTTGATTGATCTTTCGTCACCGGCATGCGCCAAACTGACCACAAGCAGGAATGCGAAAACGAAAAACAATGTGCGCGTTGTCATTTTATCTCCTCAGGCCTGCATTTCGCACTCCGGTTTCAACAGTGCAATAGGAAACACCAAGAAATATCCTCGCATGCCCGAATGTATCACCCTCCAAGTTTTCGGAAATACTCTGCTACGGTTGCTTTGAAGTAGAAATACCACGCACTCGCACAACCAAACAAAGAGGCGTTAACGATGGCACGCCACATAATCGTGTGCCGAAGCACATTGAGTGTGCCGAGCGCGGACGCATACACGATTATCAGCGCAAATATCGCCAGCACGAGATGGCGCGACCACGCTTTGCGGGTGGCAAGCGCGTACGCGATCGCAGCCATCAGGCAGCCGATCACGGCGACGAGCGGGGCGGCGATGTGCAACCATTCCGAGCGAGTCACTTTCTCGCCGCCCATAAGGTGCGGCCCGATGTCGAGAATCGCGAGCGCGATCGAAACAAACATTCCTGCGGACGCGAGCGCCGCGAACCAGCTCAAGATTCGAATGCCGAAAGGTTGCTTCATTTGAACCGTGGAAGATGTGTTGTAGAGGCGCTTGTGCCAAGCCTGAGAGCGTTCGCTGCGGCGAACGTCCCTTCCGGCACACGGCTAGTCCTTGCGGCGAATTGTGCCCGCGCCAGT
>DATDAJ010000177.1:0-12014 GCA_036525475.1 Candidatus Udaeobacter sp. | reverse complement strand
TCCATCCGGAAACGAATCTCAAGTGTGCTATCGAACACTGACATTGCGGAGTTGCTTGCTCAGCAGGCAGAAACTGAGACAGGCATTCTTTCGCGCGCGTTTCGTCGAGCCGCGCGCAGCGCGTTTTTGTGGCCGGAGGAAGTATCGGATCTTGTCGCGCAGAATCGGTCATTGACAGAGCTGCGCGGCATCGGCCCGTTTATCGAGAAACAAATTCGGCAGTGGATGGAAAAGCCATACCGCTCGAAAACGATACCCGCAATTCGTCAGGATTTTCTCTCGCTCGCTGAGGGACTACGCCAACTCGCGACGCGACCTGCCTGGAAAAAGAAGCTGCGCGGTGATTTACAGATGCACACTCAATGGAGCGACGGATCCGGCACGGCCGCGGAAATGGCCGATGCCGCTGCGAACCGTTCCTACGAGTACATCGCCATTACCGATCACTCCAAAACGTTGAAGATCGCGGGTGGAATCGACGAGACCGCGTTGAAACGCCAGGGAATGGAGATAGCAAAAGTTAATGCTGCACTTTCAACATCGGCTCCGCACGTGACTGTCCTTCGCTCGATCGAAATGAATCTGAACCCGCGCGGCGAAGGCGACATGTCGCCCGACTCGCTGCGATCTCTGGATATTGTTCTCGGCTCGTTCCATTCGGCTTTACGTACTACCGAAGATCAAACCGAGCGTTACCTCGCAGCGTTGCGCAATCCACACGTTCACATCCTTGGTCACCCGCGAGGTCGTATTTACAACTTTCGGATCGGGTTGAAGGCAGATTGGCCGCGTGTCTTTGCAGAAGCTGCCCGGCTCGAAAAGGCGCTGGAAATTGACTGTTATCCGGACCGGCAGGACTTGAACGTTGAGCTACTCAAAATTGCGCGCGATCACGGAACGCACATTTCGCTCGGCACAGATGCTCATCACGGCTGGCAGCTAGAGTTTATTGATCTGGGGCTGGCCGCGGCACTACGCGCAAAAATTCCCGCCGACCGCATCCTCAACTTCATGCCCATCCTTGAGTTAAAGGCTTGGGCTAAATGCGTACACGATCGCACTATGTCCAAAAGATGAACTTTTGGGAACGGCGTCATTCTATCTCGTAGTGACTGTGTCGTCGTCGAGCCTGCCAAATCAGAAGCGCGGCCCGTTTCACCGTGATTTCAACTCTGCCGCGGACTTTTCCATTGCTCTTCTTCGTGCTCGGCCACGGTTCGCCATCAAGATGCATTGCACCAGGCGGCGACGTAATTTTGAGCTCGCGAAATTTGCGCGCCGTTAAGGGGACCCGCTCCTTTCGTGCGGCCAGGTGCGTATCGACATGCTTAATGAAGTCCTTCCGCTCGTGTTCGCGCACCGCGACAAAGTCCAGCCGCCCATCGTCCGTTTTTGCTTTTGGAGCGAGATGTAGACCCGGGCCAGCCGAACGGATATTCATCGCTCCCCAAAGGATGTAGCGACCGGAAATATCTTTTCCATCGACGCTCATCTTCCACGCGCGCGTCTCATAAGCGAGCGACAACTGACGCAGAAGCGATAGGTGCGCATTCAATTCTTCCTCCGGCGAAGCACCTTTTTTCTCGTTCGCCTTTGCAGCGGGAAAGTAGTCAGCGAACAGGCCGCCGCCAGCAGCTTCGAAAAACCAATCTCTCTGCGATCCATTGCGCGCCACGCCGATGTCGAACGGCTGGCTTTTTCCGCAGTGAAGCGATTGAAGAATTTCGTCAACAGATCCGGTGAAACCGAGGCTGCGCGCCAGATTGTTCGCCGTGCCAAGCGGCAAAATCGCCAGCGGAATCCCGCTGTCCAGGAGTGGCCACGCAGTTTTGTGCACCGTGCCGTCGCCTCCGGCTGCGATGACGAGATCCACTGGCTTTTTGAACGCCTTTTTCCAGCCGCGGATCTTTGCCGATTGATAGAACGCCTGATGCCCGCACCTGGTCAGGCTCGCCATCAATTGTTTTTTGCTATGTTTACGGTCTCCCGCTTTGGGGTTATGAATCAACAGAACTCGCATGATTTGCTCATTACTTGAATCATTCTTACCACCTAATCGGCCAAAACCATTCGCATACGGGTTTTGTTTGTGAAGATGCGGATTCTGATCTCAAACGATGATGGTGTTTACAGTCCAGGGATCCTGGCGTTGGCGAAAGCAGCAAAGCAGTTCGGAGAGGTGCGCATCGTCGCTCCCGATGTGGAGCAATCTTCAATGGGACATGCGATCACGGCATCGCGACCACTGCGCCTTAAACGTATTCAGCTTGACAGCTTGCACGCGTACCGCGTCAACGGCACGCCGGCCGATTGCGTTGCGCTCGGCATGCATCGCTGGGGGCATGTTGATGTCGTTCTGTCGGGAATCAATCTTGGTTTGAACCTGGGCAACTCGTGTTGGCATTCCGGCACGCTCGCTGCAGCGAAGCAGGCAGCATTGCTAGGGTCACGCGGCATCGCGTTCAGCACAAATGTGAGCGACAGTCGTGAACCGGATTTCGCAACGCTTGAGTCCTACGTTGTGCGTGTGTTCAGGTTGCTGTTGCCGATCAAAACGCTTTCGCTGGTCAACGTGAATCTGCCGGAGAACCCGAAGGGCATCCGTTGGACGCGGCAGTCTGTGCGGCATTACGACGGCAAAGTTGTTCCCGACAAAGACCCGGCCGGTCGGCCGATTTTTTGGTTCACAGTTACCCCGCTTGAAGGCGCTGCGGAAGGGACGGATCGCTGGGCAGTCGAGCACGGTTGGGTATCGATTACTCCGTTGCGTCTCGATCTCACGGATGAGGCGGACCTTGCTCGCGCCCTGGCTCTTTCAGATATCCCGGTTGCGAGGGTCCGCGGCAAACGCCGTCAACGACACTCTTCCTCTACCTCTACGTCTAAATCTAAATCTTCCAGAGGACAGAAGTAGAGAAAGCGGAAGAGGAAGACTCTCGCAGCAGCCCACAAACCTGTAGCCACCGGCCTGTGGCCCGGTTCAGATTGGACGCCCCATCGGGGCGTGGCTACAGGGTTGGGTTCCAACGCGTTGGGTGACTACAAGCTGCTACTTGCTTGCGGAGCTACTTCTCCAATAAATTATTTCTGTGCGGAGGGAACCACATCAGAGGAAAACTTCGAATCGTATTCGAGACTTGCCGTCGCAGCCGATGCCTAAGAAGTTGCCCAGCAGCGCCGCACTGCACGAGACCGTCGAACAATTCCACATTCTGGTGGATAGCGTCGAGGAATACGCCATTTACCTGCTGGATCCCAGCGGGAACGTGATCACCTGGAACACAGGCGCGGAAAAAATCAAAGGTTACTCAGCGGACGACATCATCGGGAAAAACTTCGCCTCGTTCTATACAGCAGATGACGTTGCCGCCGGCAAACCGCAGCGCAATCTGCGCGAAGCGAGTCGTCGCGGATCCATTCGTGATCAGGGTCTGCGGGTCCGAAAAGACGGATCAACTTTCGAAGCGGAGGTCGTCATTACTGCCCTTCGTGATGAATCCGGGGAAATTCGCGGTTTCTCCAAAGTCACCCGCGACATCACCGACCAAATACGCAGCCGGGAGTTTGAAGCGGAAAAAATTGCAGCGCAAAAAGCAAGTAAGGCGAAGGACGATTTTCTGGCAGCGCTCAGCCATGAGCTGCGCACGCCACTGACCCCTGCTTTGGCAGCAGCCACGTACCTCCAAGATCAAGCGGAGAAATTTCCGCCAGAGTTCGCCCAAGATATCGAGATCATAAAACGCAATGTGCAACTGCAGGCCCGATTGATTGACGACCTGCTCGATCTCACCCGGATTGCTCGCGGCATGCTTCATCTGGAACTGGAAGATTGCGACGCGCACAAAATTATCGAAAACGCGCTCGAGATGGCAAAGTCGACGCTCGCGGCGAAGCAGTTCAATCTCTCAACCAGGCTTAAGGCGAAACGCTATCACATCCTGGCTGACTGCATCCGGCTTCAGCAGGTGTTCTGGAACTTGATCAACAACGCGGTGAAGTTCACCTCGCAAGGCGGACAGATCACGCTCCGCACGTTTAACGACAAAGATGGACGTTTTCATTTCGAAATTGAAGACACAGGGATTGGAATTGAGCCGCAGCGGCTGGCTTCTTTGTTTCAGCCATTTGAACAGGCTGATCCTTCTGTAAGCCGGCAGTTTGGGGGACTTGGTCTCGGACTCGCGATTTCCAAACGTCTCATCGATCTCCATCACGGCAGAATTGAAGCGGATAGCCGTGGCCGAAGTTTCGGTGCGACGTTCAAGGTTACGCTGGACGCTCAGCCAGAGGGAACTGCAGCGGCCGGCGTTAACCATCGCCTCGGCGGCAAGACATCCAAACCGCTGCGTATACTGCTTGTGGAAGATCACAACGATACCCGGCGTACATTGTCGCGTCTGCTTACTCATTTTGGTCACGACGTTGTAACTGCAGATAATGTGGAAGCCGCCATGGCCAGGATGGCCTCGAACAACATCGATGCGGTCTTGTGCGACATCGGCCTCCCCGATGGAAGTGGTTACGAGGTGGCCGCAAAAGCCCGGGCAAACAGGGGAATCAAGACAATCGCGCTCACCGGGTTCGGAACTGAGCAAGATGTGCAACGCTCTAAAGAAGCCGGATTCGATTTTCATCTGGTCAAGCCCATTAACTTCCAAGAGCTGCAAAAGATTCTCGACCAGTCAGGCGCGTAGCTTAACCCAGCAGCTACTTCACGAACGACGCTATGCGGATACCGATCCCATCCGTCGCTGCCGACGCTTGTTAGTACCTAAGTACGACCCGGTTACCCAATGCTTTTCGGAATTGTAAGTAACCTTTGGAACTGTTTGTGGAATTGGGAGATGCGAAGACTGTTGCGACAGATTAGGCGCGAGCTGAAGACGGCGAAACATTGCGCTGTTTTACGAGGAAGAACTCAGCTGCATCTGGCCCGACGGAAATCAGCGAAAACCAAACGTCGCGCGGTTTGCGGAGGACAATGGCTTTCGCCTTCGCTTTTATCGGGACGGCTTATGCGCCATTCGATAAGGAGCCTCACGAGCGCAACGAAAAGCACCCTTTCAGTACGCGTTCATCGCCGACGCCAAAAAAAAATGGGTAGGGCGGGCAGTCCTCTGCCCGCCGCGGCGCGGATGCATTGCTTGCGCCCAGCGTTGCGAAGCGGCACGAGCTGCAAGCAATGCACCCTAATTACGTTGCGAAACTTGTGAATAGCTACCGGGCTGAAGACGCAGACGCCAGTTCCGGCTCCATCAGAGCCTCGGGATTCACGATGTCTTCGGCCAGCTTATTCAGAAGCTCGTTTGCCTCAGATTCCTCGTCCAAAGTTTGTTGAAGGAGCTCCGCGGATTTGTCCTGTCCAAGCAATTGCGCAAATGTGCGCACACTGCCGTAGCTGGCGATCTCGTAGTGCTCGACCTTTTGCGCAGCCACAATGATCGCGGCGTCGAGCACGGAATCCTCGCCATCTGCCTTAAGCACGTCCGATCCCTCTTCGATCAACCCTTTCATGGCCTGGCACGTTTTGCCTTTTGGCTTCTCGCCGAGTTCTTCGAAGACTTGCTCGAGTCTCTGCATGTGACCTTTCGTCTGTTCGAGATGCTTTTCGAAAGCTTCCTTTAATTCGTCTGATGAAGCGCCTTTCGCCATCTTCGGCAATGCTTTGATTAGTTGGTTCTCGGCATTGTACAGATCACGGAGTTCGTTTACGTAAAGTTCTTTTAGTGTCTCCAAATTCATATTCCCTTTTTCCTTTCTGTTTCTGGTTTGATTATGAGTTGTTGTATGCGCGGTACGCTTGCACCGGCTACAGAAAGGAAACGTGGCAAGACATCGAAGTGCGCGTCTTGATTGTGAACTTTTAAGCTTGAGAGAATTCCGAACAGATCCGGTCATCGGCATTCCGAAAAGATACTCAAAAATATGCCGTCGGTTTCTCAGATTAATGCTTAGGAGTTGAAAGTGGTTTAGCTTAGGGAGCTGTCTTTCGTTCGATCTCGGATGAATTCCTGGAAGGGAAGCTGACGATGGCGAATCCTCTCGACGTGTTGTTACTAGGGATAAGGAGGGCTTTGTTAGATTCTGGTAAGAGCAGAGCTGCTCAGCTAGCAACTGGTTAGGCGTTGTGACTCGCATGGAAACACGCAAAAGCCCTCCCAATTCGATTTACTGGAAAGAACACATTATGAACTTTAATAAAACAATACAGCAGGCAGGTGCGACCGGTTACATCTTATTGTGGCTCCTCGGCATTCCAATTCCCATTTTGCTGCTTATCTTTCTACTGCGCGGCTGCACGTAAGGTCCCGGTGACATTGTCACCAGCAGCATTCAATTAGCTGGGTTCGAAATTTCCGGCTTGCGCGTTTTCACCGATGCCTTTTGAAATCGCCACACGGTGACGAATGTAACACGATACGAGAAGCCGGGCGCGTGTCAGCTTTCAAGAACTTCTTCATTAGCAGAAGCGCCGACCCGTTCTCCCGCTTCGTATTGGAAACCGTGCAATCCGACGGCACAAACAAGTTAAAGTCCCGCATGTAGGCGTCGTTTGCGGTGAAAAGAACGCAAAAGTTCCCGGCAATGCCGGTAAGGATCAAAGTTTGAGTCTGCAAGTAGCGAAGCAGTGTATCGAGAGCGCTCGAAAAAAATCCGGAATGCTTTGGTTTGAGTACAAAGTAGTCATTTTCTTCCGGTCGCAGTAACTTCACCACATCCCGGCCGCGGCCATAGCGTGCACAATGGTCAAGCGTTCGTCGAAAGTCAGATTTCCATCGGCCGAAATTATCATTTACATAAATTACCGGGACACCCGCTTTGTAAGCGCGTCGCTTCAAGCGTACAAGATTTCTGGCCATTGGACGCGCGTACCTCAGTAGTTGATCCGCGCCTGGAAAATCAAAGTCGTTGATTACATCGATCAAAAGCAGAGCGATCTTGTGCTTGTCTGGCGCGCTGCCGTGGAGATCGACGTTTTTCTCCGGTACGGGGACACTCATTTCTGAGGCCGTGGCTTCCTCGCCATTGGCGGCACATATTTCACCAGGTCATCAGTAATGGTCATTTATGCGTTTACGAGAGCACGCGGGGGCGTTGACGGGTTGGTTTGAGTTCCCTCCACATCGCTATCGATCAGCCGCTGGTAAACGTCGACATAGTCGCTTGCCATGCGCTCCGCCGCGAAGCGTCTCTCAAACACTTCCCTGCAACGCAATCGACTAAGATCGCGAATCCGGTTAACCCCTTCCACGGCATCGTCCAAGTCTCGTACGATGAAACCTGTTACTCCGTCTTCCATCACCTCAGGAACAGATCCACAGTCGTAAGCGATGACGAGTGTGCCGCACGCCATCGCCTCAATCATCACAAGGCCAAACGGTTCCGGCCAATCAATGGGAAATAGCAGAGCGTAGGCGTTCCCCAGAAATTCGTTCTTCTGTTGATCGCTGATTTCGCCAACCCATTCCACGTGAGACTGTGTCAGGATCGGTTCGATGTCCCGCTTGAAATAGCGTCTATCAGCGCGATCGACTTTTGCCGCGATCTTAAGCGGCATTGACACGCGTTTTGCGATTGCGATCGCCCGGTCCACTCTTTTTTCTGGCGAGATTCGTCCCAGGAAAGCCAGGTAATCTCCTTCATTCGGCTGAAACACAAACAGGTCTTTCGGTAAGCCATGGTAAATGGTGGCTTGCCAGTTAGCCCAGGGCAAAGGTTGTCGCTGAGCGTTCGATATGGATATAAGCGGCTCGGTTCGAAAGCGGTCGAATACAGGAACCAAGTCAGGAAGGTCGAGGCGTCCGTGCAACGTAGTGACATGTGGAACCGGCAGATAGCGACACACAGGAAAATGAAGGTATCCAGTGTGAAAATGAATCAGATCGAACTCATTAACGTACTCAATAACGTGATCTACCAGAAGGACTTCCCGCGCCACGGGATCTTTGCAGCGTTCATTCTTCCGGAGCGACCGCTCGCACGATGCGATAAGCCGCGCATTTGTAACAGAATCGCCGCTGGCAAACAAAGTCACGTCGTGTCCGACGCGAACCAGTTCCTCAGTAAGGTACGAGACGATCCGTTCCGTCCCTCCGTAATGTTTCGGAGGAACGCTCTCGATGAGTGGCGCAACTTGAGCAATTCGCATATTCCCTTTGTCCCTCGCAGGTTCCGCCTTCGGCGGCGCACCACTAACAGCCGTCCAACTTCCCGAGGCCGTAATGGCGCTGCCAGTCCCCACGAATTTAAGTGTTGTCGCTCACAATTCGCACGCGATCGATGCTTCGGTTTTGTGTATCCGCTACAAAGTGACGAGTTCCTAAACGCACGTGAGCAATACAACCTGAGAAACAGATTTACATCCGCCGCGTTAGGTGCTCGCGAAATAGTCTAGTTATGCAGCATGCGAACTTCCACGCGGCGATTTGGCGGAGGCAGTTAAGAACCGCGTTGGTATTCAAGCGAGAACGTCAAAATAGGTGTCAGAACCAGCTACGAAATTTTATATGCAAAACTTGGCGTTAGTACTTAGCTGCATCGGAACGCTGTGCTGGATCGTATGTTTTTGGTGGATGCATCGCATCTCAGCCCGTCAGAATGCGACGTTGGAAGAGCTCCATGAAATGACAGCCCGCATTGAAAAGCTTTCTCGGGCCGAGCACGATTTGATTAGTGACGTGCATCCGCAGGTAAGCGAAATTAAGGAGAAGGTTGAAAACGTTAGAGAAGTCGTTTCGTCCGAAAGAAGTTGAGCGTTTCGATTTGCTTCATCGGACGCTCAGGATTTGTCACTGGCTAACCCCCATTCGCAGCGCGCCGCCTTGATGTCCAAGTTTTTGCTTGATTATTTCACGCGACTCTGCCCAAATACGGCGCTCAAACAAACTTAACGGAAAGACATATCCCATGCTCTGGACCATAATAGTCATTCTCATCGTTCTTTGGCTTCTTGGCTTCATCGGCCACGTCGGCGGCAGTCTAATTCATCTCTTGCTCGTGATTGCCGTTGTTGTCCTGATCATTAACCTGCTCCAAGGCAGACGAGGTCTCTGAACCAAGGCCCTCCCAATTGCTGCAGGGGCGGGTCAGCCGAACGCGACACCGATCACAGGTGTCCCGTTAAAGCGAGAATTATTAAAATCAAAACAATCAAGCCGAGACCTCCGCTCGGCCAGTAGCCCCAGCCCGAGCTATGGGGCCAGGCCGGCAAAACGCCGATCAGCAGCAGGATTAATATGATTATTAGAATTGTGCTCATGGCTATTCCTTTCCGAAGTATGTTCGCTGCATCGAGGCACTTTGGATGTTGTGATATCTCCGACGGCTGAAGTTTAAAGAGTCCGCGTGGAAGGAAACATGCCAACATTGCGCCTAGGCTATCCTAAGATCCGATCTGACCGCCAGACATGTACGCATAACGCGCCCTTCCTACTCGCCATCGGCGAAACGGGAAAGGCGCGTTGGTAGATTTGCTCTCTAATTCTTAATCTTCGTCGAGAATCACTCGATCAACCATCACGTTGTCTCCCGTGCCAACGTAGTGTACCCGGACCGGAGCGCCGACTTTCACTCTCGTCCGTACGACATCTTCGTCGAGCACTTTACCGCTTCGCGTCACGTAAGTGACCGTCTTACCAAAATGGTATGTCCGCGGCCCGCTGGTTTCCTTGAGCACGATTACGCTGCCCGGAGTGTACTCGGTGATCGTTCCGTTGCCCTCGGTGGTGGTCGTTGTTGTAGTTGTCTCTGAGACCTGCGCCCATGCGAACGGAGCTGCAATCGCGAGGGCCATACTAATTAATGTTCTTTTCATTTATTTTTTCTTTCTATTACGCGGCAGATAAACACTTCCGCGAACGAGCTTTCCTCGGTAACGAAACGCGTCCCGCCGTTGTTCCTGCAGTAATCGGGCGCCGCGTTCGGTTCGGATGCAAGAGCGCCGCTCTCTTCACCCGATTGACACAAGCGGACCGTGCTTTAACGTTTCTCCACTTCTTTTGTTTCAACGCGCACCGCGTATTCATCCGGTTTCACTTCGCGCCCTGCTCGATCGGCATACACCTGAGTAAACTCAGCGCCAAACAACAGAATCTGTGACGAATAATAAACCCACAGTAACAGTGTGATTAGAGAACTGGCTGGTCCATAAGCTGACCCGGCAGCGCCGCTGCCCAGATACAGACCGAGTAGCCATTTGCCGATGCCGAAAAGAATCGCGGTTATGACAGCCCCAACCCAAACGTCTCGCCACTGAATTTCAGCGTCAGGCAGAAACTTAAATATCATCGCGAAGAGAAAAACTATGACCGCAAAATCGAATATGAGATAAACGCTCATCGCGACCACAAGACCGCCCGGTAAGACGGATTGCACATAGTGGCTGAAGGCTTTGAGCAGGCTTTCCAGCGTCAGTGAGACGAGTAACAGAAAACAGATTCCCCCCACCATGGCAAACGAAAGGAATCGGTTCCGCAGAAATCCCCAAATACCGCGAGTGGGTTTTGCTTTCACATCCCAAATTGTGTTCAACGCGTCCTGCAGTTGACCGAACACGCCGCTTGCGCCGAAAAGCGCGAGGGCAACACCCATGATTGTGGCAATTGTGCTTTTACCGGGCTGCGATGCTTGTTGCGCGATGTTTTGCACGACCTGCACAGCGCTCGCGTCGAGAAAGTAGCTCATTTGCTGCGTGATCTTCTCCCAGGCTCCCGCTGGATCATGCCGGAAGATGATCCCCACGACCGCGAGCAAAACGAGAATCAGCGGCGCAAGTGAAAAAACTGTGTAGTACGCCAGCGCCGCGCCCAACTGCGGCCCTTTATCCTCGAGAAATTCCTGCCCCGTTTGCTTGAGCAGACCAAAAACGTTGGCGAAGAACGACCCCGATGATTTTGGTTGTTTCATGACACGCCCCAAAACAGATCGCTGACAGGCGTGTATTTGGCTGTTGCGTAGAAGTTTGGTTAAGCCTTTGTTGTTGGGATTCCCCTCAGCGGCGAGGCTAAGTGCGTCCACTTTTGTCTGGGCAGCGAAACTTAGTTTAAGATGCTGTTGAAACCGTCCCTACCACCGATGGAAGCACGCTCGGTCGAAGAAATTCCGACCGGCGATGAGTGGCAGTATGAGCCGAAATGGGACGGATTTCGCTGCCTCGCGTTTCGCGATCGTGACAAGATTTTCTTGCAATCAAAGAACGGCCAGCCGCTGGCGCGTTATTTTCCAGATGTCGCTGCCAATGTGGCGAAGCTGCCACAGCCAGAGTTCGTTCTCGACGGCGAATTGGTGATTCCGATTGGCGGCGCACTTTCGTTCGATGAATTGCAATTGCGTCTGCATCCTGCCGCGAGTCGCGTTCAGAAACTCGCCGCAACTCATCCAGCAGTTTATATCGTGTTCGATCTGCTCGCCAAAGACGGCGAGTCATATTTGAAGCTGAATCTGCGCGAGCGGAGGCGGCTTCTGGAAAAATTCGCGCGTTCGAATCTGCGATCAGCAAAGAACATACGACTTTCCCCTGCTACGAGTGATTATCGCGTTGCGAGCAGTTGGTTTCGAAAAACGGGGCGCGATCTTGACGGCATCATTGCTAAACGCCTTGACGCTCCGTACGCATCGGGAGAACGCACTGCCGCGGTGAAGGTAAAACAAATTCGAACAGTTGATTGCGTGGTAGGCGGATTTCGTTACGCGACTGGCGCGCGTGTGATCGGTTCTCTTTTGCTCGGGCTCTACGACGACGACGGTTTGCTGCATCACGTTGGATTCACGTCCGCGTTCAAAGCGTCACAACGCCGCGAGCTTACAAAAAAGTTCGAGGCGCTTAGAAAACCACCTGGTTTCACTGGCAATGTGCCCGGAGGACCGAGCCGTTGGAGCACAGAGCGCACGGGTGAATGGGAGCCTGTCGCCCCAAAGGTGGTCGTGGAAGTTGCTTACGATCACTTCACGGGCGGCCGATTCCGGCACGGCACAAAAGTTCTGCGCTGGCGTCCCGACAAAAATCCTCGCCAGTG
>DATDAJ010000176.1:0-5634 GCA_036525475.1 Candidatus Udaeobacter sp. | reverse complement strand
TCCTTTGCGCCGGAGTAGGGCAGTCAGTCGGCGGATACGACGCATACACTTGAGGGCGACAGGCCGGAGAAACGGCTGTCGTACATGGGCGCGATTTGCGTGGCTGGCCAGCGAAACGTGCCCGCTGCTGTTGCGCGGGCCAGAATCGAGTACGTGCCGGAGCCGGGATCAACAGTGTCAAAATAAAGAAGGGCCGAGCGATCGCGCATCTCGGAGTACGACAATCCGAGCAAACGATCCTGCGGATCGGGAGGCGGCAGCTGGTAGAATTTTCCAACGAGCGCAAGATTCGGATTCACCACTTCCAGGCCCGCCGGCAAGGCATCCTCCAGCGCGACAAAATTCTGAAGCTTCCGCGTATTTAGCCGGTACGTGATAAGTAATTGATCGCCCAATTTTAACGGTGTGTTTGGAGTGCCTACGCGTGTTGCGTCAGTGAGATTCTTTACGACGCGCTCGATGCGAAATCCGCGGTCGACGCGGTCGGTATCAACTTCGCTGGTGGAATATTCCGCCTGCATTAAAAAAGTGAGCGCGCTCTGATTCAGGCCCTTGATCACGAGATCATTCTCCATTTTGTGATCGACCCACGCGGCCGATCGGCCATTTTTTGAAACCACGGCTGCCGGCGGCTGCGCCGGGTGAAGTTCCGGCGTTGCTTCCGTGCCAATCATTGATGTGAACGCCAGCAGGAGCCATAGATTTTCCTGAGTCGAAAGGGAGCCGGCGTCGTCCATCAATTTCGACATGCGTTCGCGCGCCTGTTGTTTCCGCTGCTTCGTCCACGTCGGCGGCGAGATCGCGTTGAAGGCGAAGGCGCGCATCGCCTCTGCGCGGGTCATTGATGAAAACGTGGCGGGATTAAAGGCGCGTTCTTTGATGGGCTTATCGATCTCGCGAAGAAGTTGCTGCTGCTCGTGAGCCATGATGTTTTGCTGATGCAACGCGATTGCGAGCAAAACACGATCTTCATCGCTGCCTTCGTTTCGGTGGAGATACAATTCCTGCGACTCGTTTTTGTAATCGTCGCCGTTCTCAGATTGTGTCAGCACGAAAAGCGCGAAGCATTTTTGAAATCGCGAAGCTGGCACCTGGCCTTTGACCATTTTCTTTACGGCGCCTCCGAGTTTCTCTTGTAAATCCGACGGCGGCTCGAAACCGGCCTTCACCGATTCGTTGACGGACCAAAGCGCCTGACACGTGACAAAACCGTTGCCTGTGTTGCCGCCAGGCCAGTAGGGGAGCGTGCCGTCCTCTTGGACAGAGTCTGCGTACTGTTTCATCCCGCGCTCGAGCGTGGCGCGATATTCGGCATCGCGTTGCTGAAAATCCGGCAGGTAAGTGAGAACGTTCGCGAGCAAACTGTACCCCAGCAGCTTGGTCGAAATTTGTTCAAAGCAACCGTGTGGATATTCCAGAATCACCGGAAGGCCGGACATCTGTGGCAGCCACGGCGAAGTTGAAATCGTTGTAGTGAAATGGCCGCGGCCGCGCCTCCACACTTCGGGCATTGCGCGGCGAGCATCGAACTGCGGACCATTGAACGCAGCGGCCACGCTTTCCTTGCGCACAATCGTCGGCGCTTGCACCGGAATCGTGATCTCCACCGCGTCGGACATTTGTTTGTTCGAATCCGAGACCGCTTCGAAGCGTACCTTTGTCGGCGCGAGATTTGGGTCGGTGACTTTTGCCTTGAAACGAAACACCGTTGGCGCGTCGCGTTGCGACGACTCGGTGGTTACATCGCCGCCTAGTAGCTTAATGTTGGCGTCCGTCACACAACGCGTCGTGACACCGTCCTTTTCAGCGAAGTTTTGCCGGACAACGGCACGCAATTCGACTTCATCGCCCTCGCGTAGAAAACGCGGCAACGCCAGATCGATCAGGAGCGGTTTCGATATTTTTACCGTCTCGGTCGCGTCGCCGCCGAATTGATTCATCCTGGTCTGGCCGACCGCCACGATGCGATACGTGGTCAGGTTATCTGGCGCGACGAATTCGAACGCGACTTTACCGTCAGCGCCAGTCTTCAAACTGCCCTGCCAAAACGCGAGAGTGCGAAATTCTTTGCGAACATTTTTGATGTTCGAGATCGCTTCCTCTCCGCCGTCGCCGATGACAAATCCTTTTTGGGTCAAACTGAGTTTGGCGAGACTCTCGATATAACCGTGGAGCGCCTCGTAAGTGCGCACTGCGAAGCCATTCCTGGGATAAAAGCGAGCGCCAATGTCCGGCAGTTTCCAATCGCCCAGCGTAAGAACGGCGTCGTCGACCGCGAACACTAACAGATCGGCGTCGGCAACCGGTTTGTCTTGCGACGTTACCAGCACTTCACCGCGCACCACATCGCCCGGTTTTGCGGTGTTGCTGGCGAGACGCGGCGCAACTTTTAGTTCACGGTCAGGCCGACGAACATCGATCTCACTGTAAGCGAAACGTTCGAGGGGAAGCTCGTTTTCGCGGCCGGGCTTCACCAGATAGATCGAAACTGCTGCGTTGGGTGCATAATTTTCTTTGATGGGCACTTCGATCCGACCGGCGTTGCCTTTTACCGGAACGAGTAGCGTGTCGAGCACCTCATCCGTTTCGACTGATACCCACGCCACGCCACCGAATGGCGCCTCTATTGTGAACGCGGCTTTCTCGCCCGGTAAAAACGGTTCGGCGCGACGATCGATCTTGAACGTGGTCTCGTTGACCACCGGTAGTTGCGCCGGTTTTTCACCGGTCACAGTGATTTCATCACTAACCACCGGCGCTTTGACCTTTGTGGCGTTGACGGCAACAACGTAACGGCCGGTCTCAGTTGTTGGGAAAACAAGTTCGGCCGGCGTTTTCGACTCTTGGGATGCGACTTTGGCGAACTGGTCGGTGTTACGATAGCGATAAACAAACGGCGCGATTTGTTCTTTGACCGTCTTCGTGGTGACGTGAAAGAGGTCGGCGCGAACAAGAACGCCGTCCTTCTTCTCGTCCTCGGGATCGAGCGCGTCGATGTCGACTTTTATTCCCGCAGGTTCGGTAGTCTGCTCTTCGACGCGGACACCAAGCCGCGTTTCTGTCGCGAAAAGCGTGGCCGTGTCGCCGCCGCTGAGGGTTTGTCCATCGATCGAAGTAACGTCTGCGCGCCAGATAATGCTGGTGCGGCCGACGGCGGGATTGTCTTTGAACGGCGATTCGCAGGCGATCGTCGCGAAACCATGCGCATCGAGTTGCGTATCGCCCTCGATTGTTTTGATGTCCTCACTATCAACATCGAGGCGCGGACCGACCTCGGAGTAAGCGTTGAAACGCTTTCGATATGGTTCGTCGGAATCACTGACGAAGTCCGCCAATGTTGTCCAGCTCGCTTTCCAGTGCACCCGCGCACCTGCGTTCGGTGCGCCGTGAAAATAAGCAGAAGCGATCCGCGCATGCGCAGTGGTGCCGACCTCTGGTGTCGTTGTTTCGACCATGACCGAAAACAGCGGGACGCGGTACTCCTGAACGCTAATCACAGTCACGCCTCCGTAATCGCGACCACCTAAGGCGCACCGCACCTCGTAACTCCCGAGCTTTGCCTTTTCCGGCACATTCCACTCCGCTTCCCACCCGCCATACGCCGATAGCGTCGTGTCTCCTTCACCAACAACCCGGCTGCCGTCGCTTTCTTTTATTGTCCAGTGCACGGAGGTCCCGACGGGGATCGTAAGGCCGCTGGAGTCGGTAACATCCCGCGCCAACCCCTTCATCTTCACGGTATGGCCCGGCCGATAAAGATTGCGATCGGTGATAATCTCAGCCTGCGGTCTATTCGGTGAAGGAGCGGAATCAATCCCCGAGGAATACGCTGTGGCTTCAGCAAATTGCAGCGCCGGACCGGCCGTGGTGTCGGCGATGAAGAGATGCGTATTCTTCGCCTTAGAATCCCTCGATTTCGGGAAAACCCTTCCCTTCGGAAATTCTGCGATGCCTTCCTTGTCTGTGATCGCGCGAGCAAGTTCGATGTTTTCGTCGGTGAGGGCGCGAATTGTTACGCCGGCCATGGAGCTCGCGTCCGACATTTTCGCGAGACGCATGATCACTTTGGTCGGCGTTCGTTTCTGCGTGAGCAGGTAATCGTTAACGCAAATGATCGATCGATTCCCAACGACGCGACCGTCAGGCAGAGTTGCGCTTGCTTCAAAGAGATACGGCCCGGCGAAGACTTCGTTTGCTGGTAGAACGCCCGCCTTTGCCGAGGCTTCGGCGGGTGTACAACGAACATCGCGTCGTGTTTCGGTATCGTTGCTGGTGGCCTCGAAGGCGCCGCTGCTCGCCACCGGCAGTTGAAACGCCTCGACGAGCAATTCAGTCTGAAATTCTTTCGCGAATCCTGTGCGGGGATTGATTACCACCGTCCCCGTGACTGAATCCCTGGCGTCCTTTTCAAATTCTTTCACGCGCGTAGTGACTGCTGACAGCTTCTCCGCGGGAATGCGCGCCAGTTTCCATGTGACCTGTGGCGTGTTCACCTGGAAGAACGCAAAGCGCAATTCCTGGCGCGCGCGGGCAAACACCTGCGTTGATGGGAAGATCAGGCATGATTCTTTCGGTCGAAACGTTGCGCCCCATCGCGATTCAGACTGGACTCCGTAGCCGCGGTCGCCCTTTAGCTCCGGTGAAATGGTGACTTTGTAGTGTTGCTTGAGATCGAAGTCGCCTGTGATTGCAATTTGGTCCCCGCTCGCAAGTAGTTTCACCTTCTCCACCGCAGGCACCACGCGGATTCGTTCTGGGGTCACTTCCACGGGATCCATGAAGTCGTCGAATTTGATGCGAATCACGGGGTCCTCTAGCGGATGATTGAACGCGCCGAGCCATTGCACCTCGAGCGGTTCGGTTTTACCGGCAGGCATCACTTGCAAATACGGAAGTGGCCGCCGGCTTTTCGCGTCGAGCAAGCCATTCACGATGAGGTCGAATGTGTGTCCTACTGGAAGGGGAGCGCGCGACGTGACTCGAAACCCTGTCGCTTCCAGCGAATCCGCAGCTTTGCCTTCAGCCGTTTGGATTACTTCGACTGGAAAACGCTGGCGCTCCTCGCGGTCCTGAAAGTAAATGTGCTGCGCCGCTTCATCGAGACGAACCGCGTAAGTTGAGTCGAGATAGATTTGCGGGCGCGCCGGCAATCGTTTGCGCTCGTTGAACTCCGTCGTGATCGCAAACTTCGGAGTTTTGAATTCGGCGCTCCAATCTTTCACCACGAACGGTTTGCCCGTCGCGTCCTTCAACCCTGGAGCCAGTGTCAGTCGATGTTGCGCTTCGGCCACGACGCCGCTCACCGTGAAAACGCCTTCAGTCTGACTTTTCCACAGAAACGTGCCGTCGAGCTTCGGCTCACTGACAAACGGGCTTGCCTGATCACCAACATCGATGAGATCGGCGGCGATCATCGAGACGGGAAACGTGATCGTGATGGTGTCGCCTTCGGCAATCTTTCCGCTCGATGGCTCCATCACAATGCCGCCGGCATCGGGTTTTGCATTCGATGCTTCTTCTTCGTCTTGCGCGAATGCTGCAACAGTGAAGCCAAGCGCGAGAACACAAGAGAAAGAAACGAGAATGCGTCGGCATCTTTTTAGCGCCAACGGCGCTCTGGTCAGATGAGCCTGG
>DATDAJ010000175.1:0-3608 GCA_036525475.1 Candidatus Udaeobacter sp. | reverse complement strand
CGATGTTGCACCACTGGTTGATCAGGATTGGTAAATCGCGATACGATTGCACCCATTTCGCGTAGCTCGCGCCGATGATCGTCTCACTCGTCGGCCGAACCACAAGCGGTTCGGTTAATTTCGATTCCGGGTCAGGCACCAACCCGGCTTCCTCATCCTGTTTGAGCCGGTAATGCGTAACCACGGCGCATTCTTTGGCGAAGCCTTCGACATGCTCAGCTTCCTTGGCGAAATAACTTAACGGAATGAATAAGGGAAAATAAGCGTTGCGATGGCCGGTGGCGCGAATCAGCGCGTCGAGCTGCCGTTGCATGTTTTCCCATATCCCATAGCCCCACGGGCGAATGACCATGCAACCGCGCACGTCAGAAGGCTCCGCCAATTCAGCGGCGCGAACCACCTGCTGGTACCACTCCGGAAAATCTTCGTCCCGCCGCGGCGTGATTGCGGTCTTTGGATTTTGTGAAGTTGCCATTGTAAAATCGGCGTTTCACAGAAACGCCCTACAATTGTAGGGCGGCTGTGTCAGCCGCCAAGAGGTGTTTTTGACGGGGATGATTTGTGCAAGAGAGAAGCAATTGTCGATGTAAATCAGTCACGCTCAGGTTGACAGGTCCTTGCCGCTCCCGTAGTTTTCGTGCCCTTTTTCCAGCGATGAAAACGTTTTCTGCCAAAGCCAGCGAAGTCCCACGCAAATGGTGGCTGATCGATGCGAGCGACAAGGTGCTAGGAAGAGTAGCTGTGAAAGCGGCTAATCTGCTGCGGGGCAAAGAGAAAACCATTTTTACGCCACACGTGGACACGGGAGATTTCGTCATCGTCATCAACGCGGAAAAAGTCCGACTCACCGGGAAGAAGGAAGAACAGAAAAGTTATATGAGTTTTTCCGGTTACGTCGGCGGACACAAATCTGAGAGTGCCCGGTCGCGCCGCGCTCGCCATCCTGAATTGCTAGTCGAACGCGCCGTCCGCGGAATGATTCCGCACAATCGGCTCGGTCGGCATGTTTATCGGAAGCTGAAAGTGTATCGCGGCGATTCGCATCCGCACACCGCGCAACAGCCCGAAGCTGTCAAACTTTAGAGGTCCAAATCTATGCCACAAGCTGACGAATTCACCGCCACAGGTCGCCGCAAAACATCAGTCGCACGCGTTCGCATGATGGCGGGCAGCGGAAAAATCGATATCAACGGCCGGACCTTCGAAGATTATTTCCCGACTGTGCCCTTGCAGAATGTTGTGTTGCAACCTCTGCAGAATGCGAAGGCAGTTAACATTTACGATGTGTTCATTCGCGCCAGCGGCGGCGGCATTATGGGCCAAGCCGGCGCGGCACAACTCGCGATCGCGCGAGCGCTTCTTCAAGTCGACGCAAATTTGCGAGGTCCACTCAAATCCGAGGGCCTACTGCGTCGCGATCCGCGCATGAAGGAGCGAAAGAAATCCGGGCAACCCGGCGCGCGGAAGCGTTTTCAGTTCTCCAAGCGCTAAGAGGTAGGGCGGCAGTCCTCTGCCCGCCGAAGGCGGCGCGCACAGAGTGACGCGCCCTACCCTATGGTTTCTTCGGCGGCGGCGCAGGCGGAGCTTGGGGCGCTGGCGCGGCAGGAGCCAACATCGGCGGGACGGTTGGTCCCGCTGCCGGTGGCGGCATCGACGTCGTAACCGGCTTCAACAGGCGGAGTTGCTGCATCGCCTCGCCCGCCCAAATACTCGTCCGGTATTGGGTGAGCATTGTCTCGCAGATGCGCCGCGCGTCGTCGTTCCGATTTTTCGACTTTAGAATGTACACCTGCGAAAGCATGGCGAGCGGCGCAGTGTAACTATTGGGATAAGCCGACGCAATTTGTTGATACGTCGCCAACGCTTCATCCGTTTTGCCCATCGAATCCAGATTAGCCGCCATTGCCATCTTAGCCGTGCTCAAAAGCTCATGCTCGGGATACTTCGCGATAAAAGTTTCGAGCGCTTTGTTTGCCTCAGTGAATTTCCGTTCTTTCCGCTGCGCTGCAGCGAGCAAAATGTACGCATCGGCGCCGGCAGGCGTATTGGGATAACGAGCTATTATTTGTTCGTAGTCTTGCGCGCTGTTTGCGCTCGCCAATGCGGCTGATGCAGCGGCCGCGCGGCGATCGGAATAAAACCGATAACCGGTGAACGCAGTAGCTGCGAGCAGGATAACGATCGCCGCCGAGATAATTGGCTTTCTGAAACGCTCCCAAAAAAAACGCGTTTCCAGTGCGACATCGCGAGATGGAGGTGGCGCTGTTGGCATAGACGTGCGTGTGCTGGATCAGTTTGAAAACCGGGTAAGCGTGGTCTTATGCCACGCGAAGGTTTGTCGCGCAAGCGGTGGATCGGCTTCTCCCGAAGACGATGACAGCGGGAATCGCCGAAGGCGCGAATGTTAGACAGCCGGGCTGCATTCTTGCAACTCGTTGAGGACAACGTGTTCCACCACCGACCTCTCTCGTACGGAGAATTGCCCGCCACGATACAATGTAGTCTATGAACGCATTCTGGAATTCTTTTGAAACCTTACTGGGCCTCGGTGTGGAACCGAGGGATTTGACCTTTGTCCAAATTTCACTGCGCGGGATCATCGTTTTTCTTGTCACGCTGGCCACCGTTCGGCTTGGACACAAACGCTCACTCTCGCGGAAAACTCCGTTCGACGCCGTCCTACTTGTCATTCTTGCCGCAGTACTTTCGAGGGCCATCAACGGTTCAGCAGCTTTTTTTGCGACGCTCGGCGGTGGCGTGGTTCTAGTGCTGCTCCATCGCCTTTTCGCATTTCTCGCATTCTATTCCCATAGGTTCGGGATCCTGGTCAAAGGCAGGCCTGATGTCATCGTGCGCGATGGACAATGCGATGTAGCGATGATGTGGCGCAACCACGTCTCCACCCATGATTTGGACGAAGACATGCGCCTTAGCGTACAAGCGGACGACCTCTCCCATATTCGTCTCGCACGCGTGGAACGCAGCGGCGACATCAGCTTTATCAAAAAATAAGTTGACCCATATGGCATATGATTTATGGGAGTTGAGCGACTCATGAGAACGAAAAAAAGGTGGATCAAACCGACGCTCAAAACGGTGCCGATCTTTTTTGAATGCACCTGTTACGCCGGCGCGGTCTGATCAGGCGGGAAATTAGACCATAAGTTCGGTTGATTCGGATCGAAATCCTCGGCAGCGCGGCCGGCGGCGGCCTGCCACAATGGAACTGTGCTTGCGCAAACTGCGTCGCAGCGCGCGCGGGAGAAATTGATTCGCAGACGCAATCCAGCATCGCGATCGGCGCCGACTCGGAAGAATTTCAGAACTGGTGGCTAATAAACGCATCGCCTGACCTGCCCCGGCAAATCGAAAACACGACGTGGTTGCAGCCGCGCCGCAATGCATCGCGTAACACTCCGATCGCAGGTGTTCTTTTAACCAATGCAGATATTGATCATGCGCTGGGTCTCCTGCTCCTGCGCCAACAGGAGAAGCCGCTCGTCGTTTACGCTACGGACGAGACCCGAACTGCGCTCGGATGGCTTGACCGCACTCTCACGCGGTTCTGCGGAATCGAATGGCGGACGGTAACTTCGAAATTTCAATCT
>DATDAJ010000174.1:0-2494 GCA_036525475.1 Candidatus Udaeobacter sp. | reverse complement strand
AGGTAAGTTGCGCGCGTCGTCTCCGTCCGCCAGTGTGTCACGCACCAATGCCGAAGACGTTTTTCATCACCACAGCGATCTATTACACGAACTCTTCGCCGCACGTTGGGCACGCCTACGAGATGGTGCTGGCCGACGTGATTGCGCGTTATCACCGGCTCAAGGGTGAAGAAGTCTTTTTCCTTACCGGCGTCGATCAACACGGACAGAAGGTCCAGCAGTCCGCGGCGAAAGCAGGTGTTCCTCCGGCCGAATTCGTCAAAGGAATTTCACAAAAGTTTGTCGATCTTGCGAAAACACTCGACGTGCAATACGACGATTGGGCGGAGACGATCGACGATCGGCACAAGAAAGTCGTTCAAGGAATTTTGCAACGCTTATTCGAAGAGGGTGAAATCTATAAGGACAAACAAGCCGGGTATTATTCGGTTCGTCAGGAGCAATTTCTTACCGACAAGGAACGTGGCCCGGACGGCGAATTCGGCCCGGAGTGGGGGGACATCGAGTTTCGCGAAGAGGAAAATTACTATTTCAAGCTCAGTCAGCACAAAGACTGGTTGCTTCAGTATCTCAACAAGCGAGCAGATGCAGTCATTCCCGATTTTCGCCAGACGGAGCTGCGAAATGCGGTCGAAAAACTCAGCGGTGATCTCTGCATCTCGCGCCCAAGATCGCGGCTTGACTGGGGAATCGAGCTTCCGTTCGACAAGGATTTCGTCACCTACGTCTGGTTCGACGCCCTAACGAACTACATCAGCTTCGCCGGCTACGATCCGAGTCTCTCAACTCTCAGCTCTCAACCCTCAACTTTCCGAGATAAGTGGCCCGCGCTGCAAATCATCGGTAAGGACATTCTCGTTCCTGCGCACGGCATTTACTGGCTGATCATGCTGCACGCGATCGGTTTTCCAGATGATCAGATGCCGCAATTGTTAGTACACGGCTGGTGGAATATCGGCGGCGCGAAGATGAGCAAGAGCGTCGGCAACATTGTCGATCCATTCGTGCTCGCCGATAAATACAGCGCCGAGGCGCTGCGTTACTATTTGATGAGCGACATCGCCACGGGACGGGATGCCGATTTTTCCGAAGAACGCCTTGTCGAGCGTTATAATAGTGATCTGGCAAATTCGTTAGGCAACCTGCTTAACCGCACTCTCAACATGGCGCAGCAATATCGGCAGGGAATTTTGAGAAGACCATCTGACCCAACCGCTCTATTACTGACAAATACGCCAGTTGAATTTGAGAGTGCGGCGGCATTCTTCAAATCAGTTTTATTCGGTTATTCTGGTTCTTTCGACGCTTTCGACGTCGACGCCTCATTGGATGACGCTGTCATGTGCGCAGTTTCATGTAACGGTTTCATAGATTCCGGAAAACCTTGGAAGATTGCAAAAGACCCCACACAAGGCAGTCGATTAGATGAAATTCTTTACACTCTTTGTGAATCGCTACGCATCATCGCGATTTTGATTTCGCCGGTAACGCCGCGTGCAGCGCATGGAATTTTCGATCAGCTAAATTGGAAAATGGAATCGAGCGGAAAAGAAGAACGCTTTTCACTTGGAGACGCAGAGTGGGGGAGATTGCCCGATAAGCATGGGGTCGGCAAGCCAACGCCGCTATTCCCGCGGATTGAGATTTGTGAAGGCGTTTGACACAAACGCCCTACAAGTTGAACCGGATTTTGTAGGGCGTCTCTGTGAGATGCCGAACTATTGCGCGCATTCTTCGAATGCTGCGGGTTCGCCGCGTAAATGAGCGAGGACTTCGCCGGCGAAATGGAGTGAGCCGGTGATCAGGATCGGATTTGGATTTTCCCGTGCAAGCATCAGTGCGTCGCCAACGGTTGAAGAGATGGAGTGGGGGAGTGATGGAGTAATGATCGAGAAGATTTTGGCCAATTCCGCCGGTGCGGCGGCCCGTTCACTGCGGATTTTCGGCAGGATCACGGAGCCGGCAATGGGCGCGAGTGCTTCGCAGATACCGCGCAAATCTTTATCGGAAAGAACCGCGAGCACCAGCGTCGCCTTCTGCTCGCCAAAAACTTCGCGCCACGTTTGGCCGAGCGCGCGCGCAGCAGCAGGATTGTGCGCGCCGTCGATGATGGTGCGCTCGTCCCATTTCTGAAAGCGAGCGGGCCATTCGATTGCCGCGAGTCCGCGCACAATCGATTTTTCGCTGAGCTCGATGTTCGCGGCCTGAATCGCGGCAATTGCTACCGCGGCATTCTGTTTTTGGTGTTCGCCACGCAAAGCTACTGCCGACCTGTCGTAAGTCTCATTTACGAATTGCACTGGCGAACCGCATTCAGCGGCTCGCGCGCGAATGATTTCTTCGGCTTGCGGTTGCTGCGGCGCGGAAACGACTGGCACGCGCGGTTTGATAATTCCTGCTTTCTCACCAGCGATCTCAGACAATGTATTTCCGAGCAACTCTTCATGATCGAGAGCGACCGGAGTAATGACTGAAACATCGGACTGAACAGCGT
>DATDAJ010000173.1:0-4411 GCA_036525475.1 Candidatus Udaeobacter sp. | reverse complement strand
CTGCGCGGCCGCGGAATCGTATGGGCGGTATCGGCGTCAATCTGTCCGATCGCGTCGCTTTTGTTGTTGGTTTTGGCTCCGCGATCACCGGCAACGAACGCAGCATGGCTCGCCGTTTTCGTCGGTGTGATTGGAATCGCATTTGGAATTTTCACCGCGCTGATGATGAGCCGGCTCGTGGCGAAACCCATCGATCAACTGCGCAGCGCAGCCGACGCCGTCTCGCGTGGAAATCTCGCGGTCGATCTTAGTCGTGCCGGCGCACGGCGCGCGGATGAATTTGGCAGGTTGCTATGTGAATTCGATCAGATGGTCCGCGAGCTCAGGGACAAAGAGAAATTGCGTCAAACTTTCGGCCTGCACGTGGGTAGACGCGCAGCAGAACGAATCCTCGCGCGCGACCCGGGATTGAGCGGCGTCGAAGAAGAAATCACCGTCATGTTCGTCGACATGCGTTCGTGGACGGCGCGCGCGAGCTCGTCGCCGCCGGCCGAAATTGTGGAAATTATGAATGACTTTTTCCGCGTTAGCGTGCGCGCGGTTGAAGAGGAACATCGTGGAATGGTCAACAAATATTTGGGCGACGGTTTCATGGCGATCTTCGGCGCAGGCGACTCCGATTCGAATCACGCCTGCGATGCTGTGTCGGCGGGGTGCGAAATTTTGGGCGCGGTTAAAGGTTTGAATGACGAGCTGGCCGCAAGAGAGCGCGCGCCGATCCAAATTGGAATTGGAATTCATTCCGGCCCGGCGATTGTGGGCAGCGTCGGTTCGCCGCAACGCCTGGAGTTCACTGCAATTGGAAACACGGTGAACGTCGCTTCGCGCATTCAAGGCCTGACGAAGACGGTTGGCAGACCTTTGCTCGTTACCAAAGCCGTGTACGATCGAGCAGGGGACTCGTTCGCGTTTGAGGAATTGCCGCCGCAGGAAGTCCGCGGGATCGAAGGGCGCGTAATGATTTTCGCGGTGCGCGCGTAGAGGCGCTTGTGCCAAGCGTCTGCGCCTATGTTTCGCCTCGGCGTTTCACACAAACGCCTCTACACTCGTCAGGCATGCCTTTGCTTTCCGACATTGTCAGTTACACCGATCGCTTTTTGCGCATTCGCGACGTGGGCGATTGGGACAACGCGCTCAATGGTCTTCAGATCGAAAATTCAGGTCGCGTCACGCGCATCGGGGCGGCGGTTGATGTTTCGACGCGCGTTTTGACCGAGGCTCGAAAACGTGGCGTCGATTTTTTAATCGTCCATCACGGTTTGTTCTGGCCGGGATTACGGCCGGTGCGAGGCGCGTCGCGCCTGCAACTGCTGATCGCATTTGAAAACGACATCGCGCTATATGGCGCACATCTCCCTCTGGATATCCATGCGCGAGTCGGCAACAACGCACAGCTCGTCGCCGCGCTTGGCCTAAAATCCGCGCAACCGTTCCTGGAAGAAAAGGGCCAGCCGGTCGGTTTAAAAGTCCGCGCCTCGCTGCCGCGCCGCGAACTCGCTCGCAAATTACAAAAGGCGTTAAATGGTCCGGTAAAAGTTTTCGGTTTCGGTCCGAAACAGACGCGCGAGATAGGCGTTGTGACCGGAGCCGCGGGCTCGGAGATTTATCGGATCGCAGACGAAGGAATCGACACATTCATCACGGGGGAAGCGCCGCACTGGGCTGCCGTTGCCGCCGAAGAAATCGGCGTGAATCTTCTATTGGGCGGACATTACGCTACAGAAGTGTTCGGCGTAAAAGCACTGGCTGCGCATTTATCCAAACGGTTTGGGATTCCATGGAAATTCATCGATTGCCCAACCGGATTGTGAGCGGACCACAGGCATTTTGCCCCCTAAGCGCCAAAGGCGCGCGATCATCTCTAACCTGGGGCATTCTCCCCAGGGAAATGATTAGCAGCAACAAGCGCTGAAAGCGCGGTTCAATTAGAGTGGGGGAATCCAACTTCGTCTCGGCCGTAAATCGCGCTTTCAGCGCTGTTGGCTTTTTAATCTCGCGAATCCTGGGGCGTCGCCTCAGGCTCGAAATAATACGGTGCCGTTGGCGCAACCGAATTTTGAGCGGACAAACCGCTTTCACATTTCAGATCGTGCAAGCATTCGTGCTTGTTCTTTTCGCGATCGCGCCGAGCTCGAATTTCGCCGCAGTTAAAGATCGCTCCGCCTCGCCGCAGTTAGCCGGCTACAAAGCCGTGCGAGTTCACTACGGACCGATGAACAAAATGATCATGTCGGCCCACATCAACGGTCAGCCGGCGAATTTGCTGGTTGATACGGGCTCAAACGAAATCTTTCTGGACACGGACGCGGCCGCAACATTCGGCATAGGGCCCTCGCCACGAGGTCTGCGGTACGTTGGCTTCACAGAAATTAATGGGCAGCTGTTACCTATTGCTTTTATGCAAAGCCTTACTGCCGGAAGCATGAATTTTGGCAGCAGCCCGGTGCTGCTGCGGGATTCAGCCCGTTCCGGTACGGGAAAAACTCACGTCGATGGCGTTCTTGGGCTGCAAACTTTGTTCCGTCACAAGGCGGTGATCAATTGCCGAACGCGCCTTGTTTTCTTCAGAGTCGATCAGTCGCGCCACATGAACCTCAGCCCAGTGGCTTCGTCAGAAAAATTCACAAGAGTCCCTATGCATCGCGAAGCCAGCGGCGCGTTGACGGTGCAGTGCTCGATTCATGGCCAGCCGGGCCGAATGCTCGTCGATACGGGCGCATTCGTCACAACTTTTCCCGACACCTTTTTTAGATCGCTCGGAATCTCCTCCGAACCAACCCGGGTATCGGCGCATTTCCCAACCGGAACGACACGTCGAATCAGCGCTGCGCAAATCAACGACTTGAAGATCGGCGATTTCAAAGTGCCGCCGGCGAAATTCGGCGTGGCTGCGTTACCTCGCTTCGCCTTGCGGCAAGGCGGCACGAGAATCAGTGGCATTTTGGGGATGGACACGCTGTACATCTGTCATGCCATAATCGATCTCGATGGCATGAATCTTTTTCTGAAATGAGCGAGTGAGGGCGCTGCGGCAAAGTAACTCAGCCTTTCAGGCTGACGAGTCGCGCAGGCTTCCCAGCCTGCTCGTTCGCGAACAGGCAGGATGCCCGTTCGACGGGACAGGCAAGGATGCCTGTGTTATGCCGGCACGCGCCCAGACGGGCGCGCTCCGCAGCAAAATCAAAGTGGCAGGCTCACCACGGCGCGTCCATCCCTGCGGCAGACAGCATGCCCGACGAAGGTAGGGGCGATTGACCCCAATCGCCTGCTTTGTCTCCTCCGCCCCACAGCCAAGGCGGCGGTGCCATCAAGCGCGCATCAAATTCCGGCACGACCGGCCTAAAAATGCGCCAACCCGGCCTTAGAATGAATCCGTACCATTGTAGTCTTTAATGATATTAACTACTTATTCTGCAAAAGACCGCGCTCTTGTAAGTGCTTACAGATTCAAAGGTAAGCATAGTAAACTTTCGTTCATAGCGAGCGTTTTTCGGGAGTTGGCATGGATACTGATAACAGAGGTGATGCTGTTCCCCCCAGGACCCAACATGCGTTCACTGGAAGGACCTGATCTCACATCCGAGAAGACCACTCAGACCGACATGAGCGTTCCAGGAAAGTCCGCCGCAACGCGAATCCTGGTCTTGGAAGAGCATCCGTTGCTTCGGGAAGGAATGACCGATTTTCTGAATGCTCAGCCGGACTTGCAGGTATGCGGTGAGGCCGACAACATTCGCGATGCACGCAATGCGATCGCTAAATCCAAGCCTCAGTTGCTGGTCACAGCTTTGCGCCTCGGTACCGGTGACAGTCTGGAATTTGTTAAGGCGCTCAAGGCTGAGAAACCCGGTTTGCTGATCCTTGTCTATTCTGCCTTTGAGGAAGCAATCTTCGCAGAGCGTAGCCTGCGCGCCGGCGCAGACGGTTACGTCATGAAAACAGCACCAAAAGAAGAATTCCTGGCTGCGATTCGCGATGTTCTCAGCGGGAACATTTACGTCAGCCGCGACGTGGCCATGCGCGCATTTAAAAAATCGTTGGAGTCGCGACCAGACCATCGTTCGGCGCCTTCTGCCATCGGCATTGAAAAGCTGTCCGATCGCGAGATGCACATTTTTAATTTGTTAGGCTCGGGGCTCGGCAACACCCAAATCGCGCATTCACTTAGTCTCAGTGTAAAAACGATTGAGAGCCATCGCGAAAATATTAAGCGCAAGCTCGACCTCAGTTGCAGCCGCGATCTTGTTGCCAGCGCCAAGAAATACGTGGAAGGAACTTTCTTGCCGGCAGCAAAGGGCGCGCTCGTCATCAAGGCCAAAAAGAAGGTGGTCAGCTTCCCCGCCGCGTAGGGAGGCTTCGCCCCGGGTGATTGCTTGAAGGGTCACCACGGATAACACGGATAACACGGATT
>DATDAJ010000172.1:0-13600 GCA_036525475.1 Candidatus Udaeobacter sp. | reverse complement strand
ATTGATCGGATTATACTCTTTGCGATCCTGATTTTCCTCGATCTCGCGGAACATCACGTTGGAGATTTGATCGCCGGCGTGCGTCCAGATATCGATGATTTTGTTGTACCGTTCGCCGTCAGTGATGATGCCGCGACGATATTGCTGGTCCACCTGTTTGACCTGCTTGTATGCATTCTCCAACTCGGTTTCTTTCCGTTTTGGAATGATCATGTCCTCGATGCCAATCGAGATACCAGCCCGAGTCGCTTCCCTAAACCCGAGCTCTTTCAGCTTATCGAGGGTAGTAACCGTAACTGCGGGTCCGGCGATTTGATAGCAACGCCAAATGATATCGCTGAGTTGCTTCTTGCCCGCTGCTTTGTTGAAGAAACCAAGTTCTTTCGGCCAAATTTGATTAAAAATGACGCGACCGGCAGTTGTCTCGATAACGTTGATATCAGAATTTCCAAAAATAGTTTGGACCCCGCGATCGGGGTTCTTGAACAAAATCCGATCATGCGTTTTGATCGTGCCTTCGACCATCGCGAATTCGACTTCGTACGCGTCTGCAAATAGCGGTAGATGACGCCCATCCTTCTTCGGCGCTCGCGGATTTTGAGTTATGTAATAGCAACCCAGGGTGATGTCCTGACTTGGCGTAGTGATCGGTTTACCGCTCGATGGAGAGAAAATATTGTTCGGCGCGAGCATCAGCATGCGCGCTTCCAACTGCGCCTCGACCGACAGCGGCACGTGCACCGCCATTTGGTCGCCGTCGAAGTCGGCATTGTACGCGGTGCAAACCAGCGGGTGAATGCGAATGGCTTCACCCTCGATCAACTGCGGTTCAAACGCTTGAATCGAGAGACGGTGCAAAGTCGGAGCACGATTCAGGAGGACCGGATGGCCCCTGGTTACTTCGTCAAGAATGTCCCACACTTCGGGCGTTTGACGCTCAATCATCTTTTTCGCGCTGCGCACAGTGTGGACGTACCCGAGATCTTTCAGCCGACGAATGATGAAAGGCTCGAAAAGAACTAATGCCATCTTCTTCGGCAGCCCGCACTGATTCAGCTTGAGCTCCGGACCGATGACAATCACCGAGCGGCCCGAATAATCGACGCGTTTACCTAACAAGTTCTGACGGAAGCGGCCGCCCTTGCCTTTGAGCATGTCGCTCAGCGATTTGAGCGGACGGTTGCCTGCGCCGGTCACGGCGCGACCGTGTCTGCCGTTGTCGAACAAAGCGTCGACGGCTTCCTGCAACATGCGTTTCTCGTTTCGAATGATGACATCCGGCGTCTTGAGCATGAGCAGATTCTTGAGCCGGTTGTTACGATTGATCACGCGCCGATAAAGATCATTGAGATCCGACGTGGCGAAACGTCCGCCTTCTAGTGGGACTAAAGGACGCAAATCCGGCGGAATCACCGGCAGCACCTCGAGAATCATCCACTCGGGTCGCGCACGTGAACTCTGGAAGCCCTGAACAAGTTTCAAACGTTTCGCTAGTTTCTTGCGAATCTGCTTGCTCTTTGTCGCTCCCATCGCTTTCTCCAGCTCTTTGTTGAGCTTGTTGAGGTCGATCTCGGAGAGAAGTTTCTTAATCGCTTCAGCACCCATTCCGGCAACGAAATCTTCGCCGTATTGTTCCTGGGCCTCGCGATATTCGACTTCGTTCAACAGTTGTGTTTTCTGCAATGGTGTCTTGCCCGGATCGATGACGATGTAGTCTTCGTAGTAAATCACGCGCTCGAGCTGACGGGCGCTCATGTCGAGCATGAGTCCGATGCGCGAAGGCATGCATTTGTAAAACCAGATGTGCGAAACCGGCACTGCCAGCTCTATGTGCCCCATCCGTTCACGACGGACGCGCGCGAGCGTAACTTCCACACCACAACGGTCGCAAATCACGCCTTTATGCTTGATGCGCTTGTATTTTCCGCACGAACACTCCCAGTCGCGAGTCGGCCCAAAAATTCGCTCGCAGAAAAGTCCGCCCTTCTCGGGTTTAAAGGTGCGGTAATTAATTGTCTCCGGATTTTTGACTTCGCCTTTGCTCCACGAGCGCATGGTGTCGCTCGAGGCAATGCCAATTGCGACTTGATCAAAACCTACTGGGCGCTCTTCGCCCACTAACTCACGCCAGGAATGTTCGTTCATGATTTCTCCGATTAAGTGTCAAACTAAAAATTATGCGACGCTTTCCAGAAAGGTGGGCGCCTGACTGCCGACCTTCACGTCCAGACCAAGGCTTTGCATTTCCTTGATCAACACATTGAAGGATTCGGGCGTTCCAGCTTCGAGCGAGTTGTCGCCCTTAACGATTGACTCATAAATTCGCGTCCGGCCTTGAACGTCATCGGACTTTACCGTCAACAATTCCTGTAAGGTATAGGCAGCCCCATAGGCTTCGAGCGCCCAGACCTCCATCTCACCGAAGCGTTGGCCGCCATACTGCGCTTTACCGCCGAGCGGCTGTTGAGTGACAAGCGAATACGGTCCTACCGCCCGCGCATGAATCTTGTCCGCCACAAGGTGGCCGAGCTTCATCATGTAGATGTGGCCAACTACGACTTCCTGATCGAACGGATCGCCCGTGCGACCATCGAACAGACGCGCCTTTCCGTTTTCCTGCACCCACGTGAAGCCCTCCTTCTTTTTGGCCTCACGCAGATAATCGCGAATTTGTTTTTCTTTGATTCCATCGAAGACCGGAGTGGCCACTCTGAATCCGAGCGCTTTGGCAGCAACGCCGAGGTGGGTTTCCAAAACCTGGCCCACATTCATACGGCTTGGGACGCCTAACGGATTAAGCACAATGTCGACCGGGGTTCCATCCGCGAGGAACGGCATGTCTTCCTCGGGCACAATGCGCGCGACAACGCCCTTATTGCCGTGACGGCCCGCCATTTTGTCGCCAACACTGAGCTTGCGCTTGCTGGCGATGTAAACTTTGACCTGTTTGATGATTCCCGGTTCGATCTCCTCGCCGCTTTCCACGCGGTCGGTCGCGCGATCCTTTTCGAGCTCCAACTCGGCAAACTTGTGTTCGTATCCGCCAATGATTTCGCGGATCCGATTCCGAATCGGGCTTGGATCGATCTCGATGTGATCGTGGGCAGTCGCCAATTTCCGCAAAAGCGTTTTCGTGATTTTGCGATTCGCCGGGATGATAATTTCACCGCTCTTGGCATTTACCACATCGAGAGGAATTTTTTCGCCCAGCAGGACGTTGGAAAGCGAGTCAGTGAGCTGCTCAATGAGCCCTTCTCTCTTGCGCTTATGGTCTTCGCCGATGTTCTTCAGCTGCCGTTTGGTTTCCGCCGGAGTAAGTTTCTCGTGTGCAACTTCGCGGCGGGATGAAACCTTCACGTCCATCACGATACCGTAGGTTCCAGAAGGCACGGTAAGCGACGTGTCTTTTACATCGGCGGCTTTCTCTCCAAAGATGGCCCGAAGCAACCGCTCTTCCGGAGCCAGTTCCGTCTCGCTCTTCGGCGTAATTTTCCCAACCAAAATATCTCCCGGCTTCACCTCCGCACCGACCCGCACAACGCCGTCCGGACCGAGATTGCGTAAAGCTTCTTCGCTGACATTGGGAATGTCCCGCGTAATTTCCTCCGGGCCTAACTTTGTATCACGCGCGCCGATCTCGAACTCATCGATGTGAATGGACGTGTAAATATCTTCCTTTACCGTCTTCTCCGAGATCATGATCGCGTCCTCGAAGTTGTAGCCGTTCCACGGCATGAACGCGACGAGCACGTTGCGGCCGAGCGCCAGTTCGCCACGATCGGTGTTCGGCCCATCGGCGATAACTTGGCCGCGCTTCACATGCTGACCTTTGCGAACGATCGGTTTCTGATTCACGCAGGTGCCGGCGTTCGATCGCATGAATTTCCGGAGCTCGTAAACGTATGTCCCAGACTCGGAATCGGTTTTTATCTTCTTTTTGCTCTCGGGCAAATGGCCGTCCTTTGTGACGATAATTTGGTCAGCCGTGACTGAAGCGACCTTGCCGCTGTCGACCGCCAGAACAACTGCATGCGAGTCGCGCGCGACTTTTTCTTCAAGACCGGTGCCAACAAGCGGCATCTCAGAAACAATCAGCGGCACGCCTTGGCGTTGCATGTTGGAACCCATTAACGCGCGGTTCGCATCGTCGTGTTCGAGAAACGGAATGAGGCCGGCAGCTACCGACACGAGCTGCTTCGGCGAAACATCCATGTAATTGACCTTCGACGGATCGACTTCGAGGAAATCGCCACGGTAACGCACCGAAACTTTTTCACCGCTGAAATGGCCACGCCCATCGATAGGCGCATTCGCCTGCGCAACGAGGAAGTTCTCTTCACGGTCAGCAGTGAGATACTCGATCTCGTCCGTGACACGGCCGTTCACCACCTTACGATAGGGAGTTTCGATAAAACCAAACTCATTGATGCGCGCAAAGGTGCTCATTGAGCTGATCAACCCAATGTTTGGGCCTTCGGGTGTCTCGATCGGACAAATGCGGCCGTAGTGCGACGGATGAACGTCGCGCACTTCAAAGCCGGCGCGCTCCCGGCTCAAACCTCCAGGGCCGAGCGCGGACAAACGCCGCTTGTGCGTCAATTCTGCGAGTGGATTCGTCTGATCCATGAATTGCGACAGCTGTGAGCGACCAAAGAAATCTCTGATGACCGCGCTGAGCGCTTTGGGATTAATGAGCTTTTGCGGCGTCATCCCATCCACGTTGATGTCGAACAGCGTCATTCGTTCCTTGACGAGACGCTCGGTGCGAGCAAGACCGACCCGGCACTGGTTCGCCAGTAATTCGCCCACAGTGCGGACGCGCCGACTGCCAAGATGGTCAATGTCATCGAGCGTGCCTTCGCCCCGTCGCAGATTGATCAAATACTTAATCGCCGCGATAAAGTCTTTGTCGGTCAGAATTCGCTCGGAAGAGTCGACGTTAATCCCGAGCTTCTGATTGATCTTGTAGCGGCCGACTCGGCCAAGATCGTATTTCTTCGGATCGAAAAAGAGTCGCTTGAGTAAAGCGCGGGCGTTGGCCACTGTCGGCGGATCGCCTGGACGGAGACGGCGGTAAATGTCTTTGAGAGCTTCTTCCTGGTCGTGCGCCGGATCCTTTCTAAGCGCCTTCACGATCGTGTCATCGTTCGAGATGTCGATGACTTTGGCCTCATGAATATTCAGCGCCATGATCTGGCGAACGGTCGCCAGAGTCAGGGGCTCAAACGCGCGCGCGACCGTCACCTCACCATCGCGGATATCTGCCGTGAGCACTTTACTGGCGAGCTGTTCTTCGTCGAGTTTGTCGCTCAGCTTAAGAGTCTCGATGCTATAAAAAAGCTTGATGACCTCCTCGTCAGAGCCGTAGCCGAGTGCGCGAAGGAACGTCGTCGCGAGGAATTTTCGGCGGCGCTTACGTCGGTCGAGATAAATGTAAAGCAGGTCAGCCGTATCGAATTGCACCTCGATCCACGAGCCGCGGTCTGGAATGATGCGGAAGCTATAGAGGACCTTGCCGTTGACGTGGACGGTGGATTCGAACGCGATCCCGGGAGAACGATGCAATTGACTCACCACCACGCGCTCCGCACCATTGATGACGAACGTACCCTGCGGCGTCATGAGCGGGATTTCGCCCATGTACACCTTCTCTTCCTTTGTGCCTTTCTCCTCCCGCAACTGGAACGTCACATGCAGCGGCGCGCTGTAGGTTTGCCCTTCACGCTGCGCTTCAAGTGGCGACAATTTTGGTTCGCCGATATCGTAGTGGCTGAAATCAAGGACCGCCTTCTCATCGTAGCTTTCAATAGGGAAAACTTCTTTGAAAACAGCCTGAAGCCCCTGATTTTTGCGCTTCGAATAAGAGACGTCTTTCTGAAGAAAATCGACGTATGAATTTGCCTGAACCTCAATGAGGTTGGGCGGTTCGATGGCTTCCTTGATACTTCCGAAGTAGATGCGTTCCGACATAGTGCTTGAGCTCACGAGCTAAAACCTCACACCGGCTCCACCAAACGCGGACCGACGCAGGCAGATTTACCGGTTCTGGGCTGGGCGAAGAGCGCAAAAATGCCACCAAAACGGTGACCTGTCAAATTGACGACCTCCGTCTCGTAGCCGGTAATGTGATTTGCCTTGTTAGCGCCGGGTTAAAAATACGTCTGGCGTGCTGTAGTGAATTTTAATCTTATTATGGATGTTGGCGCTGCGCAACAGATTTTATGCCGCACAGCGCCCAAATTCGAGTTGTTTATTTGACTTCGACCTTTGCACCTGCGGCCTCGACCTTTTTCTTGATCTCGTCCGCCTCCTGCTTGGTCACGCCTTCCTTGATCGTTTTGGGCGCGCCTTCTACGAGCGCTTTCGCCTCCGCAAGGCCGAGCCCCGGAACCGCGCTCCGCACCTCTTTGATCACTGCAATTTTGTTTGCGCCCATTTCTGTCAGGATCACGTCAAATGTGGTCTTTTCCTCGGCTGCTGGAGCTGCTGCTCCGGCGCCTGCCCCTGCGGCAGGTCCCGCCGCGACCGCTACTGGCGCAGCGGCGCTGACGCCCCATTTTTCCTCGAGCTGCTTGACCAATCCAGCAATCTCCAGAACCGATAGGCTGCTGAGTTGCTCTACTAATTTATCTGTATCTGCCATTTTAGTTTTTCCTCCAGTTGCCGTCTCCGAAAGCCTTCGAAGAATTAAAGCCGGTAGCCACTAGCTCGGACAATTTCGTTTGTGTTGATTTGTCCGACAGACAAAATGTCTGCCGTACAAAATTCATGCAGTGGATGCGCCCTCCTTTTCAGCTTTCGCGCTCAACAGTCGCGCTAACGCCGCGGCCGGTTGATTGAACAAACTCACCAGACGGACCGCTGGGGACAACAGCAGCCCCAGCAATTGTGCCTGCAAAATTTCGCGCGACGGCAATTCCGCCAAAGTCTCCAATTCCGCGGTGGAGAGGACTGCGCGATCGACAAAACCAACCCTGAGCGCAGCCAGCTTAAACTCGGTCGCAAACGTCTTAAAAATCTTGGCCACCGGGGCTACATCTGCTTCGCCTGTAACAACCGCGGTTTGCCCCGCGAACTGGTCACCAACTACTGGGAAACCAGAGTCCGCCATCGCGAGTTTAAGAAAATTGTTCTTCACTACGTGCACCTCGGCGCCGGCGGGCGTCAGTCGACTTCGCAACTCGCTAAAATCGGCTACCTTCATTCCGCGATAATCGGTCACGAGCACAAAAGGGGAGCGTTTCAATGCCTCGGACAACTCTGAAACAATGCTGGCTTTTTCTGGTCGCATACTGTCGAGCTAATTATTCCGGTCTTACACTCCGCTCAGATATGGGCCTGGATCGATGCGGACGCCGGGCGACATAGTCGCACTGATTGTCACACCTTCAAGGTAGCGGCCCTTAGCCGTCGGCGGACGAGCTCGCACTACAGCTTCAATCACTGCATTTGCGTTCTCCACCAGCGCGTTTTCTTCAAAGGAAAACTTTCCAACCGGCACGGCAACGTTGCCATTCTTATCGAGCTTGAATTCAATTCGGCCGGCTTTCACTTCCTGCACTGCTTTGGCAGTGTCTTCGGTGACGGTCCCCGTACGCGGGTTGGGCATCAGCCCGCGCGGACCGAGCACTTTCCCTAGCTTCCGAACATCGGCCATTGCCGCGGGTGTAGCGATCGCGACATCAAAATCCTGAAAACCTTCCTGGCATTTCTGGATCAAATCTTTCATGCCGACGAATTCCGCCCCGGCGTCTGTGGCCGCCTTTGCCGCTTCACCTTCTGCAAAAACGAGCACTCGCACCTGTTTTCCGCTGCCATGTGGAAGCGGGCAAGTTCCGCGCACCATCTGGTCGGACTGTTTCGGATCAACGCCAAGGCGAAATGAGAGCGTCACCGTCTGGTCAAACTTAGTGGGCGAAAATTTCTTCAGCGTCGCGACCGAATCGGCGAGACTGTAGTCCTTCGTCCGATTTACTTGCTCCGCAGCTGCGCGGTAACGTTTGCTTCGATTTGTTTGCATTGTTCGGTGCAGTTCAAACGCCGTTCGCTACCTTAATAGCGAGGCTCCTGCTTAATTATCCCGCTCAGCCGAGCAAGCGGGACACGGAACGTAGCGGTTATCTTTTTGTTGTCAAAAAGATGATTTACCTGCGGAGCAAACGAGCCGTGCGCTGCTATGGCTTGCCCATTTTTGCCATGCTCTCTGCCAGTCCTTGTTGTGCCGCGGCGAGATTTGGATCGAGCGCCAACGCCTCTTTGAAAGCGAGGATGGCACCCTCGTGCTGGTTGAACAAGGCCAGGTACTTCCCACGATTGGTCAGCATTTTCGTATACGCCGGCAGAATCTTGATGTTTGCGACATCATCTTTCGCAAAACGCACCGTCCCATCAGCCAACCCCCGTATCCGGAGACGCGGGTCAGGGGATCCATGAAAGCTTTGGTCGGTAGTGAGATTGAAAACCAGCCCTTGCGGCACAAGTTGATAGGTTTGAGGGATCCATCGGGTCAAGTACGCATTCAGTGAGTCAGCGACCAGCACCTCATTGGTGATGTAAACCGGCGCGACCTTGATTTCATTCCTGACGATTGCCTGAATCATCTCCAGGAATGCCATGCTAATCCGTCGAGTAAGCTCCTGGTTCCTAGCAAAAGCCGCAGGATCGCGCTCCCATTGCTTTAGGATCTCAACGTATGGATCGATCTTCTCGCGCGACCGGTCGATCATACTGGGATACGCAAGCTTCAGATAATCGAAATACCACGAGCGGCGCAGCAGATTGATATCCACCACCTTCACATCGCGACGGCGTTGTTCTATCTCCTGCGCGTACAACATGGGAGACGCGACCTGCCAATCTTGCGTCAGCAACAGTCCATTGGTCGCGATGGTGCTGAAGAAGTTCTCAACATAATCATCCGCAATGAAATAATGCCTGCGATTGTTGAATGGCCAATTCGCAGCGAACGCTGTACCCAATGTCAGGACAATCGCAGTCGCAGCAGCCACAGATGGTGTCCAAATCGGCGAACGTCTTGAAGCAGCAAGCTGGATTAACCAGTGGATACCTAGTCCAGCTCCAATCGCGATCGAAATGAACGCCGGCAAATAGTACGCGTCCTTGTCCTCGGCAATTTCGTAGCTCAGCGCGTAAGCTAGGTCGGCGAGTACGGTCAACAGCAAAAACCAAAAAGCCGTGCGGTCACGCTTGTACGCGCTCGCGAGCCCCGCCCCCGCCAGAAATAGCGGCAAAGGCAGCCATGCAAACCCAAACTCACGGAAGACCATTCGACAAAATTCAATAAACTGCGCTCCCATGGCCGCCGGCGAAAAAGAGAAGAATACGCGATACTGCCGCCCGGTGATATGCCACCAAATTTCCTGGAGCGAACGCGGATTCCCCCAGTTCATCGCAGGCGAGCGCAAGGCTGCCCACGGCAAATAAGTATAGACAAGAATTAACGCGGTGATCGAAATCAGCGCGGCGTATAAAAGGCGTCTGCTCGCGAAGAACTTCGGACCCTCTGTCCTGTAAACGACTACGGCAATGGCCGGAAGCGTTAACGCCACAGTCACGTGATGAACACCCATCGCAAGGCCGAATACGAAGGCGGCTGTATAAATCCATGTGTCATGTGTCGCGAAGACCGCGCTGGAATTCGTTCGCGTTTCAATGATCCGACGACGCCACCGAACGACCAAAAAGAACACGAGTAGGACTAGCAGCGTGTTGAGAGTGTACACTTCGGTGATCGTCGCATACGACCAAAGCGTGCGGGAGAACGCCATCAGCAATCCCGCGGCGACCGCGGGCGCGAATACCAAAATCCCTCCGCGCTTCGAACTCTCAATATTGCTGCCCTGCCGCGCAGCCCTGTTCCTTCGCCGAGGTGCAGCAAAACAAGAAGCCGTAACGAGTAATTCGGCCACGACGAGAGTGAGCATTGCGCAGGCAAACGCAGCGAAAACAGCGGACGAGAAATTGATTCGCACAGCAACGCTTCCGACCGGCACAAGCGACGCGAGATGTGCGAGCATGACCCACAGCGGAAAACCCGGCGGATGCGCCACGCCCAGCCCGTAAGCCACCACAATCAACTCGCCGCTGTCGGTCAAAGTGACCGTGGGGGCAAGCGTCCAACTGTATACAACCAGCGCAACAAGAAACACCGCGCCAGCGCAGATCAGTTCTGCTTGAGAGCAGAATGGTCGCGCGCTACTCGTTTCGCGTACAGGCTTCCGCAGCGTCTCCTTGGGACGTTGGACGGGCCTTGCGGGTCGACGCGCCATTTGCCTATCGTGTCGCAAACTGGCGTAGCTGCAAACCATCAAGGCGATGCAAGACGCATTGTCGGCTACAACAAACAATCTTGTTCTCCTGTCGTTAGCCCGCTTCAATCACCACGAACATGAAATCATCACTTCTCGCCGCTGCTTTGTGCGCCGGTTTCGCAACGAACATCATCGCGCAATCGCCAACTCCGGCGCCATCCCCCGCGCAACCACCTCCGGAGTACGATCTGCGGTGGGGCGTCAAGATTCCAATGCGCGACAAAGTCGAACTGAACGCGACGTTGCATTTGCCAAAGACTCCCGATGGTTCGCCGCCGAAGACACCGGTAATCTTTACACTGACGCCGTACATCTCGGACACGTACCATGCGCGCGCTGCCTACTTCGCGTCACACGGTTATGTGTTCGCGCTCGTCGATGTTCGCGGCCGCGGCAATTCTGGCGGCGAGTTCGAGCCGTTCGCAAATGAACCGCGCGACGGACACGACGTGGTTGAGTGGCTGGCGAAGCAACCATTCTGTGACGGGAAAGTGGCGATGTGGGGCGGTTCGTACGCGGGCTTCGATCAATGGGCAACGGCGAAGGAATTTCCGCCTCATCTGGCGACGATCGTGCCCGCTGCCGCCGCGCATCCCGGCCTCGATTATCCATCCTACAACAACATCGGGATGACTTACGACGTGCAATGGTTCACGCTCACCAGCGGGCGAACCCCACAGGACAACCTTTTCGGCGATCAAAGGTTCTGGCGCACGAAATTCCTGGACGCTTACAAGAAGCATCTTCCTTTCAAATCACTCGATTCATTCGTGGGAAATCCATCCGTTAATTTCCAGCGGATACTCAAGCACCCGATGGCCGACGCTTACTACGACGCGATGCTGCCCACGCGCGAGCAATTCCAAAAGATCGCGCTGCCGATTCTCACAATCACCGGTCAATACGACGGCGACGAACTGGGTGCGCTCACATATTACCGGGATCATCTCGCAAACGCGTCGCCCGAAACGCGGGCGAAACATTTTCTCATCATCGGTCCGTGGGACCATGCCGGCACGCGCACGCCTACGGACGAAGTCGCTGGCGTAAAATTTGGCCCCGGAGCAATCGTCGATTTAAACGATCTGCACCGTCAGTGGTACGACTGGACCATGAAAGCCGGAACGAAACCGGCATTTCTCAAAGATCACGTCGCGTATTATTTGCTCGCGCCCGGCAACTCCGGCGCGAATGGCGAATGGAAATACGCCGACAACTTTGAGACGTTGACTGCGAATCCAAAGACCTTTTATCTCGACTCGAAGAACGGCGACGCAAACGGCGTCTTTCGCTCGGGCACGCTGGACGAAAAGCAGCCGAACACTGGCACGGAGGCTTTTGTTTACGATCCGTTGGATCTACGGCGCGGCGAGAACGTGGAGGGAACCGATCCAAAAGAAAAAACCGCCGCACTCGATCAGACGTTCGCATTGAGTATCGGCAAAGACGGATTGGTTTATCACACTGATCCGCTACCAAACGAAACGCCATTGGTCGGTTGCCCTGCATTGACTCTGTGGGTTTCCATCGATACCCCCGATGTCGATCTTTCCGCTGATCTTTACGAAATCCAACCCGACGGCACTAGTATCGCGCTGTGGAGCGATCTGCGCAGGTTACGTTATCGCGAATCGTTGCGCGAAGCAAAGCTGATGATGCCCGGCGAAATCGTGCGCTGCGATTTCAATCCGGGAACGTTCGTCGCGCGCCGGTTGATGAAGGGCAGCCGTGTGCGCCTGGTCGTCACCGCGGTGAATTCGATTTCATGGCAAAAAAATTATTGCTCCGGAGGAATTGTAGCCGAAGAAACCGCCAAAGACGCGCGCACTTGCAACGTCCAAGTATATCACGACGCTGAACACCCCAGCGCAATTCAATTGCCGTTGCGCGAGGCAACTAGTCCGCAAAAATAGAGCGAAAACGCTGTGGTCAAGAAAATTCGTGTCGGAATCGCCTTTGGCGGGCGTTCCGCCGAGCACGAAGTCTCCCTGCAATCAGCGAAGAACATTATCGACGCTATCGACACCAATAAATACGAAGTTGTGCTGATCGGCATCGATAAGAAAGGGCAATGGCATCTCAATGAAGAATCTCGATTTCTTCTTCCGGTAACTGAGTCAGGATTGCCGGAGCTACCGATAACGGGCGAAAATCTCGCGCTTGTCCCTGGGAAACAAAATAACCAACTGGTAGCGATTTCCGGACAGCAAACACTTGGATCCTTGGATGTGATCTTTCCGGTTTTGCACGGTCCATTCGGCGAAGATGGCACCATCCAAGGATTGCTGAAATTTGCCAATATCGCGTTCGTCGGTGCTGGCGTGCTCGGCTCAGCCGTCGGCATGGATAAGGATGTGATGAAACGATTGTTGAGAGATGCCGGCGTTCCCGTTGCCCGATTTATCGTAGCAAGCAGATATTCCTCGCAGGAAATCGATTTCGGGTATGCGCGAGCGCAACTCGGACAGCCGCTTTTTATTAAGCCTGCAAACCTCGGCTCATCGGTCGGCATTCATAAAGTCAAAAATCGCGAGGAATTCGACCGAGCGGTTCGTGATGCATTCAATTACGACAACAAGATCTTGATCGAGGAGTGCATCAGCGGCCGCGAGATAGAATGTTCCGTCCTCGGCAACGACAATCCCATCGCATCAGTCCCCGGGGAGATTTTGCCTCGCCACGAATTTTACTCGTACGAAGCGAAGTATCTCGATGAGAACGGCGCTGCGCTGGAAATACCGGCGAAACTTCCGGCGGAGACTTCGGAGCGTATCCGCCAGTTGGCGATTAAAACGTTTACCGTGCTCTGCTGCGAGGGAATGGCGCGGGTCGATTTCTTCCTGAGAAATGGCGAAGAAATCATCGTTAACGAAATCAATACGATTCCTGGATTCACCCGAATAAGCATGTACCCGAAGCTTTGGGAAGCGACCGGCATTGCTTACAGCGAATTAATCGACAGACTAATCCAGCTCGCAATTGAAAGATTTCAGCGCGAGCAAAGATTGAAAACCGATCGGGCGTGAGCGTTAGCAAAAGATTTAGGATCGCCTTTTTTCTGGGTTCGCTGGCGATACTCGTCGCGATTGCCCGCGCCCAGGCAGACTCGCTGGAGAAATTAACGGATGATTTCTGGGCGTGGCGTGCGAAACACGCGCCGTTCACAGCCGACGACGTCAACCGGATCGAGCGGCCCGGCGGAATCCGCGATTGGTCACCGGCAAGTATTGATCGCCGTCGAAAAGATTTGACTGGCTTTGAAGCGCGCT
>DATDAJ010000171.1:0-13263 GCA_036525475.1 Candidatus Udaeobacter sp. | reverse complement strand
GTCGAAGTACTCGTAGCTGGTGTCGCGTCGCCGATCCAGATCTCAATAGATGAACGCCGGAGAACCAGCGTTCCACCGCGGGAACAGGCGCCGATTGCAACGAGCACTCAGCATCAGCAGATGACTACAGACGCATTGGAGAAGGTGATCACAGCGATCAATCAAGCCGATGTGTCCGAGCAGGAGAAAAATGAAGCGAAAACTTTGTTACGAAGACTGCTGCGTAGCAAAGCAGCGGTTAGCGTATTAGGCCCTGGCGCGCAATCCCTCGCCGCGAAGTATTTCACGGAATAAAGCAGAGAGCGGGCGTCAAAAGATTCGTTGGCTCCCTTTCCGACTCTGGGATTCGCAAGACAAGAAACGGTGAGTCTTTCGGAAAATACGGCCAGACCGTACTCAAAGACGACGTAAATTACAGAGTCCTTTCGGACAAGGAAAAATAGAAAGATTACGTCATGAGAAAAACAACGCCGACTCTTACACAAAGCGGACTGCTGGTCGTGTTGCTGCAACGCCAGCGCTACAAAATAAGGCAGTTGGCCTGGCGTCGTGCACAACGCAACCAGATGGGCGCTGCCCTTTGGAGTACCCTTACCTGGCCGTGGCGCGCGCTTACGGCACCGATGCCCGTCCGCCGTTCGCGCCCAGCTTTCGTCGGAACCGTCCCGCGCCGCACTTGAATCTTTTACCGAGGCCAATTGCCATGTCTTATCCAATTCACACGTACACCGAACTCCAGCAACAGATTCACGACGATCTGCGGATCCAACATCCCGAATGGGTCAAGCCAAATGGCGAATCCCCCAAGTGTGATTCTTACGACGCGTGCCTCACGGAAATGCTCGGCACTTTGACGCGAAAGGGATCCAACAGACCCATCCTTCCCTCTCATCGCGCACTGGAACGGCAGTAACTGGGAGCTAAAGATTTATAAAAATGTTTTAAAGCTCGTTGAGCTATCCTTATTCCGTCTGGCGACAACCTCCTTAGGGCCTCGGGCTTTCGTAGCTACGCGAAGTAAATGACCGGTAACACATCTAGGTGATTCAGTTCGTTGTTGTAGCTGCTATTATTCTCGCTCCTTGGTTTTACAGGACACACGCCAGTCTGCGACAGGTCGATTTTATCTTCGGGCAAGTCCGGGACACCACCGTGCAAGTCTGGACAGTTGGAGAAGGACTTGGGATTAGAAGCGAGTTCTCTCAGACAGGCTGCGCGGCTAATAATTTTCGAGATCATGAGGTCGTTCTTCGTTGGTTCAAAGGAACAGGCTACTAAGTTAGCCGCCTTACACCGGGGCAAACGCGCGGACCGTTCCGCACGCTCACCGTCAGTGTTAGAGCATTACGCCACCTTAACTTGGATGGCTTTTGATCTTGGTGTTGCCGTTGTCGGGAGGTGCACTTTCAGCACGCCCTCGCGGAACTCCGCCGTTACTTTCGTGCTATCGGCATCCTCGGGCAGCGTGAAGCTGCGTCGGAAAGTGCCAAAGGATCGCTCGATGCGATGGAATTTCTTTTTCTGATCTTCCTTCTGGCATCTGCGTTCTCCGGAAACGCTAAGAATGCCGTCTTCGACTGTTACCCTAACGTCATCCTTTTTCATTTCAGGCAGGTCAGCTTTGAGGAGATACCCTTGATCATCCTCACTGATATCAACCTCCGGTGACCAATCTGCGACCGCCAGGCTGTGGATCTCGCCACTGCCTATTCTGCTGGGAAAGCCGCCCAAGAAGATTCGATTTAAGCGATTTTGCGCTTCGTCCATCTCTCTAAGCGGATTCCATGTTGTTACTTTATTCAATGTATTCATTTATTTTTCTTTCTGGATTGAGTTAAAGCCGGGTTGGTACATCGCGCTAACCGCTTATTGTCAGGCTCGACCCCAATCTTGCACACGTTGATGAGGAGGCCCGGCTAAAAGCAAACGCCCGGCGATTTCGCCGGCGGCCATTCCGTTGATCAACGGATGCTCCGGCCAACGCGCTCGACGATTTCCACGTAGGCTTTCAAAGGGGCAGACGGATTTTCGCCTTTCCACGCGACACAAGCCTCCGTCGCCACGGCCGGCATGACTGGGCGAAACACGACATTTTTGTGCGGGAGTTTTTTTAACTGCTCGGGGACGAGGGCGACACCCAAACCAGCGGAGATGGCGTGGATCATCGTTCGTTCAAGATCGACATCCTGCAAAACCTTCGGGGTAAAACCGGCGCGATGACAGGTCTTGCTCAACCATTCGTGATAGTAGGGATAGCTCGCTTCTGACATTCCGATGAAAAACATGGGCGCGAGAGCTTTCAGCGCGACCGTCGTTTTGCCCGCCAGCGGATTGTCTTTGGGCAAGGCGGCGACGGTTTTGTAGGACGCAATGGTCCGGAATTCCAATCCACGCCGCGCAATTGGCTCGTGCAATCCAACGAAACCCAGATCGAGCTTGCCATCTTCAAGCGCGCGAAATTGTTCACCGCACGACATGTCGAAGAGGTTAACCGAAACAGTGGGAAACAACTGACGGAACGAAGCGAGAGTCCTCGGCAGCAAATCGTAAAAGAGATTGCTGACGTACCCGATATTGAGCGCGCGAACCTCGCCGCTGTGCGATCGCCGCACGGACTCGACCGTTTCGGCTGCTAGAGCAAGAAGGCGTTTGGCATCGGCGAGAAAGGAGCGGCCCTCGTCTGTCAGCGTGACCAGTTGTTTTGTCCGATTGAGAAGCCGGACACCAAGCTCTTCTTCCAGATTTTTAACCTGCCGCGAAAGTGAAGGCTGCGCGGTGTGCAGCTTTTTGGCGGCTTTTGTGAAGCTCAGCGCTTCCGCAACGCCGACGAAGTAGCGCAGATGACGAAGTTCCATTGGAGAAAGAGACCTATCGTAAACCGACTCGGCACGTTAATGCAAAGAAGGAATTGCGAATTACGACAGATCGGTCGGCGACAGACAGAGGGCCATACTTAAAAAGCATGACGCGCTACCAAGAACATATTGGCCGGCCAACGAGCGGAGGGGTAACCCTTTGCTTTGCCATTTATGAATCGAAACGCTTCAGCTCTTTGGAAAGGAAACCTTCATGAGGGCGACGGGACTTTAACCACCGAAAGCGGCGTTCTTTCTAAAACGCAATATTCTTTTCGGACGCGATTCGCGGAAGGCCGGGGCACCAATCCGGACGAACTGATCGCGGCTTCGTTAGGCGGGTGTTTTTCGATGGCCCTGTCCAATGAGCTTGGTCTTTGCGGTTTTCACCCGCAGCGCATTGAAACCACCGCAACCGCAACGCTGGAAGATTTAGCCGCGGGCTGGACGGTCACGCACATCCAGCTCGACGTCCATGCGAACGTTCCGGACGCCTCTCAAGCGGGTTTCATGGATGCGGCGATCGCGGCAAAAACAAACTGTCCCATCTCTCGCCTGCTTAAAACAAATATCTCAATGACAGCGAGTCTCGACCGATGACATCAGGCCGCTTTCGAAACGCTTCAAACAAACGATTATGGAACCAACTATCACACAAAATGGCGCCCTGTTCGCGGTGCAACACAGACCGGTAAAAGGAAATTATTTCCAGCGTCATCACCGACAGATCGCAAGCCCCAATAAAACGATCTCCACTTTACGAACGTCTGTCGGAGAATTTGTCTTTCGCCAAACTCCGCTCGGCTGTTATCTCGAGCTCGTCGTCGGCAATGCTCGTTGGGCACTCGGATTATTTGGGACGAATGAAGCGGCTGTCCGCGCGCTGAAAAACGGCAGGACGGGTTTCCGCACATGGGATTCGCTGGGACGCAAGACCGCTGCCAATCAAATCGGTACGCTGAGCCGCTGGAACAAAGGCGAGCAGACGCCATGAACGACAGTTCCTTTATCTCCAACGGAGGGGACTTCACGTTTCCCGATAAAGCGAAAGTGGGGCCGGAGCGCCTGTTTTTCCGGTTGCCACTCGATCGTATCAATTGGTTCACCAGTTCCTTTCTCATTGGCACGCTGGCTCTCACATTGACCGCCGTCCCGCTCTATCTCTGGTTCTTCGGGCTTGATTGGTTTCAGGTCGTACTCTTCTTCGGGATGCTTGCCGCTTGCGGGTTTAGCATCTCGTTAGGTTATCATCGGCTTTTCTCGCACATTACCTTCCAGGCTAGCTGGCCGATCCGCCTTTTCACACTTATTTTTGGCGCCGCCGCGTTTGAAAATTCGGTTTTGATGTGGGCGAGTGAACATCGGCGTCATCATAAGCATGTGGATCATGACGATGATCCGTACTGTATTTCGAAAGGTTTCTTTTTCGCGCATATCGGTTGGCTGCTTTTCAAGCTGAAGACCGATCAGCCGTACGACAACGTGGCGGACCTGCAGAAAGACAAGCTCGTTTGCTGGCAAGATCGGTACGTCCAGTGGATCGCCGTCCTAGTCAGCTTCGGTATCCCGGCCATCCTCGGCGCTCTGTGGAATGGATGGCATGGAGCGCTCGGTGCTTTCTTGATCGCGGGAGTTGCGCGAATCGTTGTGCTGCAGCATTGCACATTTCTGATTAACAGTGCGTGTCACACGATCGGACGACAGCCGTATTCAACGAGGTGTAGTGCGCGCGACTCTTTCTTACTCGCCCTTTTCACCATGGGCGAAGGCTATCACAACTACCACCACGAATTTCAGCACGACTACCGTAACGGAGTGAAGCCGTGGCAATTTGACCCGACCAAGTGGCTCATCTGGACACTGTCGAAACTAAGACTTGTTCGAAATCTGCGCCGCGTCGCGGAAGATAAGATTGAGTCCGCGCAACGACAAACCAGAAACGCGAGTTGCTGATGTGCGGACCCTCCCTGATCGTGAGATTGACGATCGCGGCTTTCGTTTTTCTAATACTCGGCGTCACAAGTGTTATTCACGCTGAGAGGCCTGATTCGACGGCGGGGACATCGAACGGGGGCACACGCAAACTGTTTATTGATCCAAGCTCCACTTCCGTTGCCCTGCGGGGGAAAGCTAGCCTGATCGTCAGTCCGCTTACACATCGACACGGAAATTATGTGGGTGACTATCAGCTCAAGGTGAGGCCGTATTTTTTTAAGAGTGAGAAAGGCAGTTTACTCCTGGCGGCATCCGATGATGCGGTTCGGAAACTCCAGACGGGAACAGCCATCAACTTTACCGGCAAGGCCGTCACGCACAAAGACGGCAGAACTCATATCGTACTTGGGAGGGCAACACCGTCATCAGGTAACCGCGGGGGCGTCACATTTTCAATCATAACGGACGACGCAAAGATAGTCTTCAACACTTCCTATCACTTCGGGACACAGCCGGGGACATAGCCGCTCAAATCGACTTTCCTTGTAATCGACTACGGCTCAGTCGGTCCTAAGGCAGATCCGGGTGGAATAACTCGAAGCATCATGAATCGGAATACGCATTCGACCACCCGTCCGCTTCGTTTCGAAAACTCGGCGTACGAGGCAACGAAATCGCGGAAACGTAGTTCTTTGTTCTACCAGATGGCGGATTCTCTCACGCGGGGCCCACGTGCGTGCTCTCAAACAACGTGGAAAATGAGAAGCGCGATCGGCACATTCGGATCGGTCAAACCAATCACGCCTCCGGCCACGCTCGTTACCTCAACAGTTCCTGAGGAACCTTTCACCGTTCTCAGACAGCTTCTTCAGCACTTCCTTGTGCAGCCAAACATTCATTGAAGCGGAATCGTTCGGATCTCCGCTGTAGTGCAGCTCCGCGGCAAGTTGTCTGCGCGCAGTCAAGCTGCGACACGACAGAGTTTCGACGTGGAATTGATGAGGCTACAATTCGTACTCATGAAATGCTTAAGAACCTTCAGGAGAGCCTTCGGAGCATCAAGATAAGAATTAAACTTTAATCGCCATAGTCGAGCGGCACCAACCCCAGCTGACTTCGTACGGCCTAATTTTGGAGGGGTGGTGAATTTGCCGGAATAATCACGGGAGTCCCTTACCTGCCTTTCGCTTGATCCCGTCGGGCACAACGATCGCCGCGACGGCGGTCGCGAGATTACGCGCGCCGGCAGCGCGGGCAGTGAAGGTTCACAATGCAATACCTCCTTTGCGGAAGGATAAACGCCCTTCCTGACGGGCCCATGATCGCACAGGAGGTGATACGATGGCACGCGCTGCTGTGGCTTGTTTGGCCCGCGCTTGCGAATTCAAGTATTGGTCGCATGGTCTGGATAGATCAAATCCGTCTTCAGAAAGGCTAAAGTTATGTTGCTAAGCCTTAGGCAGCTTTACGAAAAAAAGCTCGGCGCCTCTGACGGCGACATCGGCCATGTGAAGGACTTCTATTTTAATGATCAGCAATGGGCTATCCGCTATGTTGTCGCGGACACAGGTTCATGGCTATCGGGCCGCTTGGTGCTGATTCCTCCCCCTGCTTTCGGAAACCTGCGTCAAGACGCCGACTGCCTGCTAGTGAGTCTGACTCGGCAACAGATTGAAAACAGTCCCGCGATTGAGTCGCACAAGCCAGTCTCGCTACAATATCAAGCATACTGGGACGGAGTCGAAACGTGGGGCGTGGGCGGTTTTCCCGAGGCTCCTCCTCCGCCGCATCTTATGCCGAGTCAGCAGGCAAGCGCATGCGACGATCTTCGTCTGCAAAGCACACAGGCTCTCAGCGGCTACCCCATCCAAACCAGCGAAGGAGCGATCGGCCACGTCATTGATTTTATCATGGACGACAGGAGTTGGACGATTTGTCACCTGGTTGTGGAGACTGGCCATTGGTATTCCCGCAAAGAGATCGTGATTTCACCGAAGCATATCGACCGGATCAGTTACGAGGAATCCAAGGTATTTGTGAACGTGACCAAGGAAGCCATCCTGGAAGCGCCGCAATACCATGTTTCTCCGCTCGGCGAGGCATATGGCGATACCCGGAATTTCGACTAATGAATTATAACGAGGTGTGAACCCCTCTACCAATCGGTACTTATCCGGGGCGGCTCCTCCATTTGGTAGTCTTTGATACGCCATTCCCGCCACCTTCAATAGGTCCTATCTAATGAATCATCCCAGGTGCGATACTGTCCACTCCAACAACTTCGCGGCATCTTAAGTGGAAACGATTTTGCTTCTTTTTTCTGTGCATTAGCACAGTAAATCTCAAAGCGTCCTAAGCGCATCTTTTCTTCCCTCACCCATTTTTCAATTGTCATAGTCACTTTGTAATTAAGAATTTGAAATAGATTTATTTGACGTATTAAAGCCATTTTGGTGTGTCATGCTCACCGCTTATTGTCAGGCTCGACCCTGATCTTGCGCACGTTGATGAGCAGGCCCGGCTAAAAGCAAACGCTTGGCGATTTCGCAAGATCGCGCTCGTGGGCAGGCAGGCTTAGAAGTCCGCGCGGTGCAAAGACAAGATGCCTTGTTCCGACAATACACGCAGCGCTAGCAATCTTGCTTGCCACAGGGGCGGAGATCACGCATTATGAAGCCCCGATGGTCAGGGCGAATTGTCGGGCGCGGTTTACCGCAGCTGATTTCGACTTCATCGTGCGCACGCTAGCGCGTTCGCAAACGGATCAGGTTTCTCTGGTCGATCTATTGAGCGACGTCGAGACGCGCGATTCCATTCTCGATCATCCTCGCTTGGTTGACGCCATTCTAAACCACTGCGGGCATCTCCGGATTTCGTCTCAATTTTACTTTTACGTGCTCGCTCGCCACGTACTGCAACAGGGCGGAATCGGGGACCGAAAGCTTTGCGATTACGTTGCGTCGTTGCTGGAAACATTTTCGCACGCGAGCCGGCTCCAGATTTCCGAGGAGACACATCATCTCGCCGAACAATACATTTCCGATATCTTGATCGCGCTGAATCGTGCCACTCCCGAGCAGGCGTTCCTGCTTCGGGCGCACATTGGCAATTACTCGCTGTTCATCACCGGAATCTTTCACGAGAACACCCAACGGCGCAGTCTGCGCGGCGGACCGGACATCAAGTTTTACGAGCAGATCGGCCGGACGAACTATCAACTTGTTTCCTCGCATGTGGTGGCGCGCCGTTGCGAACTGAATGACGTGTTCGAAGGATTGGCGGACCGATTTAGAGAAGTGCGGCTCGCGTTGAATCAGCTTTCCGATCAGTTACTGAATCTGGACGAAGACGCGCGTCCCTCGCTTTCTTTGTGAACGAGACACTGTTCAGCCAAATCCAGCGATTATTTGAACGCACATATGCGCAGGTTGGAATCAATCTCGAAGATTGTCTGATTGATCGGACCCGCTGCGCGCAGTTGTCGATGCTGGCAGGGGCATCCGCCCGGGAATTGAGCGAACTCGCGCGCACGTTTTTGCGGCGGGCCGGCGACCAACTTTACGTCGGCATTTATTATTCCCGCTGGCTCATTGACCAACTCGAACAACACGATCCGCGTGCGGCGTTGGGGGACAGGAATATCCGATCGCTGATCACGTTTGTTGAAGAACTCAATCATGCGTTGCACGCCGCGCTGCAGTTCAAACGCGGAGTGCGCGAGATCGCGTCGGAAGATTTTGCGCGCAATCTTGAGCTTCAGGCGCAGGTGGACACTTATCTGGTTCTTCTGCTGTTTGTCGCCTTTTTCCGAAAAACGCAACGCGTCTCGGCAACGGACCGCCGCTGGTTGCGTTTTCACCTTTTCGTGCGGCAATGTCCCGAGGCATTTCGCGACGCGAACCTGCGTGGCCGTTACCTCGAGACGAGTAACCTTGCGGCCAGCTACACAAGTTTTCTCGACACCCTCAATGCCGTTCGTCGTCTGGACGAAATCCGGCGGTTTCATTCCCTCGATTACGGTGCGAAGAGAGAGCGAATTCTGGCGTTGACGGCTGGCCACGCAAAGTAAGCCGCAAAATTGCGCCGCCACGGGATGATGCGATTCATTTGTCTATGACTACCTATCCAAAAAGTCCCAAAGAAATGACCAAAGGCATGATGTATTTCCCGCGGATGCTGGACAAGATTCGGCTGCATCTGCGCGGCGAACTGCACGAAGATTATCAAGAAAACTTCGGTGCGCTGAAAGCGGCGGACGGTGTGTGCTGCAATTTTCTGCGCGTGCACCATCGCGATCTGATCGAGCGTGTGAAGCAGGGCGGGACGGACGAAGAAATTCTGGAATGGTGTTTCGAACAGGGCCGCCGCTTGAACGATGGCGATCTCTTTGTCTGGAATGGATTCGCATCGAAGCTCGGATGGCGCGATTCAGTCACGCCGCGGCTCGAAGAACGAAAAAAGAAGATGGGAATCGCCGATCGCAACGACATTCAGTGCATTCCAGACCTCATCGATTTTGACGAAGGCCGGTTCCCAGAGGCGAGCAAAACTCCGTGAGTTCATCGAACTTAGCTTGGCTACAAGGCGTCGGCGTAGCGATTGGTCTTTGCTCTCTGGCTTTCACGTCTTGCAATTATGACGTCCCAATCACATCGGCTCCGACTCGAAACGTAGAGCAACGGCTTCTTGGCGATTGGATTTCGCTCGACGGTAAGGAAAACATGAAAGTGCGGGCGTTGGACGACAGTAATTACGTCGTTTACTACGACGGAGATCTTTTTCGCACTTACCACTCCGACGTCGCGGAAACGCCTTTCGCGAGTGTCCAGAACCTCAACTCGAGCGATCGCAAGTATGCTTACGTCATTTGGAAATTGTCGAACGATGGCAAGAACCTGAGGTTGCGGAACGTCAACGACAAGGTTGTCCCAAAGGAAACCAGGAACTCAGCCACCGTAGTCGCGCTCCTGACGAAAAACGCCAGCAACCCCGAGCTGTTCGGGGAGGAGATCGAATTTAAGAAGGAAAAATAGCTGTCGCCTTTTGTCATGTTGAGCGACGCGAAACATCTCTGATTATTGGCTTAATAAGCGCGTAGACAGAAAGGATTTGAGATTCTTCGCTTCGCTCAGAATGACAAGCTGCATGAAGTGTGACGAAGAAGTAATCGGCCAGCTCGGTTCCCTATTTGCAACAATTGATGATTGAAGGCTCTTCTGGCAAGGTTCGAGATGCGCAGATTGGAAAATCAATTATCCGTCGTCTTTCTTCTCTCATTCGCCTTGTTTCTCTGTGCTCAGCGAGCGATTGCGCAACAAATACCGGCGGTCGCATCAAGTCCGAACGGATCGCCATCGCCGACCCCATCTGTGTTTTCGCCGCAGACACTGTCGGAACTGAAACAATTGCAGAAGGCCGCTCTGGAAAGCGATTATGCTTACCGGCAGGTCGCGCATCTGGCCAACAACATCGGGCCGCGTCTAAGTGGATCGGCGCAGGCGGCAAAAGCGGTCGAGTACGTCGCCGCCGAATTGAAAGCACTCGGCTGCGAGGTCCAGCTCGAGAAAGTGATGGTCCCCCATTGGGTGCGCGGCGAAGAAACAGCGGCGCTTATTCAATTTCCCGGACAGGCACCGAACACGACCCAGAAGGTTGTCCTGTGCGCGCTGGGAGGCAGTGTGGCCACACCAACAAACGGGATCGAAGCCGAGGTCCTTGTGGTCAAAAATTTTGATGAATTGAAATCGATGCCTCGTGAAAAAGTCGCGGGCAAAATCGTGCTGTTCAATCACCCGTTCGACAAACAAATGGCCGCGGAAGGTCGTAGCTTCCAAGCTTATGGCAAAGCAGTTGTCTATCGCAGTGACGGACCGAGCGCAGCCGCGAGGCAAGGCGCTATCGCGTGTTTGATCCGCTCAGTGGGTGGTGCCGACTATCGGCTTCCACACACTGGAATGACAGATTACGCAAAAGATGCGCCGAAAATTCCGGCGGGCGCGGTTACTGCCGAGGATGCAGATTTGATTGTCGATCTGGTGCGACAAGGACCAGTGAAAATGAAATTGGTTCTCACGCCGCAAACTCTGCCTGACGTGGAAAGCGCGAACGTGATCGCCGACATCAAAGGGACCGAGCACCCCGAACAGGTCGTTATCGTTTCCGGTCATTTGGATTCATGGGACCTGGGTACGGGCGCGATCGACGATGCCGCGGGTGTCGCAGTCTCGATGGAAACGGCGAACCTGATCCAAAAACTTCGTCTCAAACCAAAGCGCACGATTCGCGTGATCGCGTGGATGAATGAAGAGAACGGTGAGGCCGGATCAAAGCAGTACGCAAAGAATCACGAGAAAGAGATAGCCAATCATTTCGCAGCGATGGAAACAGACGGCGGCGCCGGTCATCCGATTGGCGTTAACATGAAGGCAAGCCCTGAGGTGAAAAAAATGTTCGCACCCGTAGCGAACATCTTGCAGGAATCAGGCGCTGGCATACTCGATTTGGTTGAACACTGCGGCGCCGACATCGAGCCGCTCGAGAAAGCCGGCGTGCCGGCTTTTAGTCCGATTCAAGACAATCGTTTCTACTTCAACTATCACCACACGGCCGCCGACACCATGGACAAAATTGTGCCGAAAGAATTGGCGGAAAATTCTGCTGTAGTGGCGGTGGCTGCGTATGCGCTGGCGAACATGGAAAGGTCATTGCCTCGTTGACTGTAGCCACCGGCTTGTGGCCGGTCCCACTTTCGCTCTTTTCCGACTGGGAAGACAGCCCACAGGGCCGTGGCTACAGCGGCGAAAATTTCATTCAGTTGCGCTTTAAATTGCGCGCCTCGTTGAGCACAAAATTCGCCAGCCGGCGCCCGCGATTGCGAACAAATCGCCACGGCCCGGCATCGACGAAATAGGTGAGGAGAATGCTGTCACGCGTTTTTACCTCCGGCCCGACCGGGTCGGCCGAATGCCAGGTGTTGTCGGCCACGGCGAACGCGTAACCTGTATTCGGCGAAAATGGCATCTGCGCCTTCTTCGGTTTGCGTCCATTAGGCAACACCTCGTGGAAGATCGTGCCGATGTGCGGCGTGGAATTATCCGCCGGCAGATAAAATTGAACGGTGATCCCCTTCCAAAGACTGTCGGTGTGCTTGAAGATACGGTATCCGGGAATGTCGCGCGTGAGGATGGGTACCGGATACATGTTCACCTTTGCGAAGTTTTCTCCGAACCGGCCTTTCAGCCCCGGCGCCAACCGTTGGACGAAAGCAGAGTGCAACTCCTTGGAACGCCGCACGCGACCGGTCGCATCCCAGACTGCGCGTTTTTTCGGCGGCAAATGGCGAACATATTCGGGGAAAAGATCGATCTTCGTACGGGTCGGTTTTCCATCCGGCCTGTTGCTGCCCATCTTGCTTTTGCCGGACATCGCCCGGTAATCCTCGGTTACCGGCATTGCTTCCAGCATCTGCGCGTAAAAATCATCGGGAAAAATGCGATCAAATTGCAAGTGATGGAACGGCGCATCATCTGCGTGGGCCTGTCGTACTGAATCGACAACGAATTGGATAAGATTTGCAACTGACTCGGATTTTTCCATCAATTGTCCTTTAGGCGGCTAATTTAAGAATGTCATTCTGTTACGCAATGGATAAGCAAGGAGCGGCGGTCTTCAGGCCGTCGTGGTACCCGTGGTCGCAATAAACCAAAAGCGTTCGCTTCTCTCACGTGTTGGGCGCTGGACAGCAGAACTGGTCCTCGTTTTTGTAGGCGTCTACGCGGCGTTTTGGCTCAGTAATTATCAGCAACACCAGCAGGATGCAGAACGTCGCGACCGAATCCTGGCGTACATCGAGCAAACATTGAGCGAAGGAATCGAAGGCTCAAAAGTTAACCGCGCGAAAGAACAAGAACCAGAAGCGGCGGAGTTTCGGCGCGCGCTGGACGCCGGTGAGATGCCACCGGTGCGTCCGTTTGTTTTCATTACCGACTACAGCCCAAGCGACTTAGCCACGATCCTGCAATCCGGAGGCGTCCAACTGTTCGACGTGCAGACGCTCAGGGCGCTGCGCAACGACGAATCAGTTATCCGCTGGGGACTGGCCCGCATGGCGCGGTACCAGAAATTGAGCGACGAACTAATCGTACCCAACCTAGATCAGGACATTTCCTTCTTTTACGATCCTGCCACCAGGAAATTGCGAAAACAGTTCGAGATATATCCCAAAGCTCTGGAAGCAAGAGTGAACTTTGCGAACGAGCTTGAACGAACCCACACGGAATTGCTCAAACAAATCCAAGCCGAACGAAAGCGAAACCGTTAATACCCCACTTCATCATGTCATTCTGAGCGAAGCGAAGCTGCAACGCAGCGGACAAAGTCCGCGAGGCCAGGCTTTCAATCTCAGAATCATTTCTGGAACCGCTCCTCATGAAGCTAAATCAGAGATGTTTGAAAGCCTGGCCTCATGCTTCGC
>DATDAJ010000170.1:0-3130 GCA_036525475.1 Candidatus Udaeobacter sp. | reverse complement strand
TGAAGATGAAACTGCCGGTCCTCGATAAGGTGCAGCGGTTCGACAAACGCATTCTCGCCTGGGAAGGGCCGCCGATCGAATGTCCGACCAAGGACAAGCTGTACATTATCGTCGATTGTTTCGCCCGGTGGCGGATCAGCGATCCGATGCTGTACTACAATCGGCTGAATGACGAGCGGAGTGCTCTTTCGCGTCTCGACGACATCCTCGGCAGCGAAACGCGCAGCGCCGTGGCCACGCATGATCTGGTCGAAATCATTCGCGTAACCAAGGGGCGAAAACCGGTGCGCGACGAAGAGTTGGAAAAAACCGGCACCGTTCTGCCAACCACAATTCCCGATATTGAGTACGGGCGTGGCGAAATCGAGAAACAGATCACGGAGCGCACCCGCCAGAAGATCGCCGACTTTGGAATCGAACTGCTCGACGAACGTTTCAAGCGTAGCAAATACAATCCTGCGGTGGCCGATAAGATCATTGAACGAATGTCCAGTGAGCGACACCAAATCGCAGCGCGTTTTCGTTCCGAAGGCCGCGGCGAAGCGGCGAACACTAACGGCCAAAAAGAAAGCGACGTCGCCTCGATCAGTTCCACCGCCACAAAAAATGCGCTTGAAATTGAAGGCAAAGCCGACGCCCAAGCCGCGGCGATTTACGCCGCAGCATTTGGCACGCCTGAGGCGCAGGAACTCTATACGTTTTTGCGCAGCCTCGATGTCATGCGCGCCGCGTTTGAAAAGGACACGACGGCGGTCCTCTCGACCAATAGCGATCTCGGCCGAATGCTGAAATCGATGGCCGAGGCCGTGGCTCCGGCGAATCCGCCGCGTTGACCGGCGTCCAGTCCGTTGTTTGGGAGTTTCAGTAGCCGGAATGGGCGGCTGCCCTTGCTCCTGCATAAATCGTCGGCAGATTGAAATCCCAACTTTTTCAATGAAGACAACGCTTGCTCATCAACTTGCTGATTACGCGTGCGCGCTCCGATTTGAGGATCTTTCGAAGGAAGTCGTGCACGAAGTGAAAAGGCGCGTAATCGATTCCCTGGGCTGCGCGCTTGGCGCGTGGAAGGAAGAACCGTTTGTGATCGCGCGAACAGTAGCGGGAGATTTCTCGGCGAAACACGGATCCACGATTTTTGGCACTGATCACAAGGTGCCGCCGGACTGGGCAGCATTCGCCAACGGCTGCGGCATTCGCTATTTCGATTTCAACGACACGTATTTGTCGAAAGAGCCGGCGCATCCCAGCGATAACATTTCAGCTGCGCTAGCCGTCGCGGAAAGCGTGGGCTCTGGCGGACACGAATTGATCGCGGCCATCGCGCTTGCATACGAAGTGCAATGCCGGTTATGCGACGCGGCGAGCATTCGTGCGCGAGGCTGGGACCATGTGACCTATGGGACCTTCTCGACTGCGCTGGCGTCCGCGAAGTTGATGAAACTTGACCCGGCAAACACTCGGCATGCCGTGAATATTGCCGGTGTCGCCGGGGCGGCCATGCGCCAGGCCCGCGCAGGTGAGCTCTCGCATTGGAAAGGCGTAGCTTTTGCCACTGCGGCGCGCCACGGCGTTTTCTCCGCGCTACTTGCCCGCCACGGTATGACCGGCCCGGCGCCGATTTTCGAAGGAGAAATGGGATTCGAGAAGCAACTCGGCGTGTCCCTGGGCAACGTGGGCAAAAAATTTCTCGGATCGCCTTCAATGATTTTGAAGACAAGCATCAAATATTGGCCAGCGGAATATCACAGTCAGAGCGCGATTGAAGCGGCGCTTTTTTTACGGAGCCAGGTCGACGACCTCTCGAAGATCAAAGGCGTGGTGATTGAGAGCCACGATGCTTCAGTGGACATCATCGGGAGCGAACCGGAGAAATGGACACCCAGAACACGCGAGACTGCAGATCACAGTTTGCCCTACATCACGGCGATCGCGCTGATTGACGGCGAAATCACCGATCGCCAGTTCGAGCCGGAGCGGTTCAAGGATCCGGAGGTATGGAAGTTTTTGGAGAACGTGAAGGTGGAGCGGAACAAGGAATTGAGCGCGATGTATCCAGATGCGGTCGGCAATATTGTGCACCTTGACCTTGCCGATGGCCGGCGATTAACCCAGCGCGTCGATTATCCGCTAGGCAACGCGAAGAACCGGCTCAAAGATTCGGCAGTCGAAGGAAAATTCCTCGCGCTCGTCGAGCGCATCATTGGGGCGAACCGAGCGAAAAAGATCATCGAGCTTGTTTGGAAGCTGGATGAAGCCAAAAATGTGGATGCGCTGATGCAGGCGCTGCACGTCCAGGAGAACTAGAGATGTCTCGACTTCGCTGATATGACAAGACAAACAAAACCGGCACGACTGCGCGAGCTTATCGCAAAAGGCGCGATCATGCTGCCCGGAGTGCCGAACGCGGCGATGGCGCGACAGGTGGAGCACGTTGGGTTTGATGCGGTGTACGTGAGTGGCGCGGGGATGGCGAATTCAACAGCTGGCGTTCCCGATATCGGTCTGCTGACCCTAACGGAAGTGGCCCAATTGGCTGGATACATCGCGAGGGCGGTCAAGATCCCGGCAATCGTGGACGCGGATACTGGGTTTGGAGGTTCGGAAAATGTCGCGCGTACGATCCGCGAGCTTGAAGCAGCAGGTCTGGCTGGTTGTCACATTGAAGACCAGCAATTTCCGAAGCGCTGCGGACATCTTTCTGGAAAATCGCTGGTCGATGTCGAGGAAATGACAGAAAAAATCAAAGCGGCGGTAGCTGCACGACGCGAACCCGATTTTATGATTATCGCGCGGACGGACGCACGAGCCGTTGAGGATTTCGATCGAACAGTTGATCGGGCGCAGCGGTACATGGAAGCGGGCGCCGACGCAATCTTCCCGGAAGCATTGCAAAACGCCGAGGAGTTTCGCGATTTTGCGAATAAGATCGATTCGCCGCTGCTGGCAAACATGACCGAGTTTGGGAAAAGCCCGCTGCTTTCGTTTACGGAGTTGGCCGGATTCGGTTACCGCATGGTGATTTTTCCGCAGAGCGCATTCCGCGTGTCGATGAAAGCGACCGATGAGTTTCTGCGCGCTCTCAAGAAAAGTAGAACCCAAAAGGGATCGCTCGATGAAATGCAGACGCGCG
>DATDAJ010000169.1:0-5371 GCA_036525475.1 Candidatus Udaeobacter sp. | reverse complement strand
TCCTTTGTGACTATTGCGGCGGTGCGCTGCTCCTGTGTGGATAATTCGGGATGACTGTGAATGTCTTTGTAGATCCCAAGCAAAGACGGAAGCTCAGCGTCAGCGAGCGATTGCGGCATTTGCTGCGCCAAAATGAGAGGCGCAATCCGCATCGACAGCAACAAAATCAACAACGAACGAATCTTCATGCCGGACTTATATCCACAGATTTGGCAGATTGCCGCAGATTTGTTTTAGACCCTCACCGGCGCTTCACGTCCGCCTCTCCCTACGAGGGAGAGGATTGAGGTGAGGGTGAGTGATTTTGAATCTGCGTAAATCTGCGCAATCTGTGGATACTGATGGAATTCGAAAAGAACACGCTGCTCTTTGGCGCGGACCCCACATCGCGGATTGTGGCTGTTGAGTTGGGCGAGAGCGGCACCGTGCGCGTGTATCGGCGGGAAACCGATGGTTCAACCGTTACCGACGTCGAGCCGTTTCACCCGTTTGTCTGGGCCGACTCGGACGTTGTCGATCTTGGCATCGAGACGGAGAAACTCCGGGGCAATCTGAACTATGGCTGGCTGATCACAGTCGATAGCTGGAAGGAATTGATTGCGCTTCGCAACGGACTCAAGAACGCCGGCCGCGATTTCTTCGCGTTTACCGATTCGATTCAGCATTATCTCACTGCAACTGGACGCACCTTGTTCAAGGATTTGCCCTTCGAGGAGCTGAAACGCATGCAACTCGAAGTGCTCGCTATAGGCGGCGTCGGTGACCCCGGCAACAACGATCACGTGATGAGCATCGCGCTGTCGGATAACACCGGCTGGGAGGAATTAATCGTTGTCGATGCGAACAACGCAGAAGAATCCGAGAGGAATGCGCTTAGGCGACTCACCGCACTCATCAAACAACGTGATCCGGACGTAATCGAGGGCCACGATCTATTCCGCGTGCATCTGTCGCTGCTTGTCGCCCGCGCGAAGAAACTGAAAACCAAACTCGATTGGGGACGCAGTGGCGGCTTTCTCCGCTCGCGCCCGTCACGGCTGCAAATCGCGGAGAAAACCATCGATTACCCGAAGTTCACGATCGATGGCCGCCATTTCGTCGACACATTTCTGCTGGCGCAATTTTACGATGTCGGCATGCGTTCTCTCGCAGGATTCGAAAGGACTGATGTCGCCCGACATTTCGACCTGTGCGATAGCGACCAGGTTTCAGGACTTGCCGGGAAAGAATTGGAACGCGCGTACCTTGGCGACTCGGAAATGTTCGGACGACGCGCGCAATGCGGTGTTCGGGAAACGCGCGCTTTATCGGATCTCCTGAGCCCGAGCTACTTCATTCAGGCGCAAATTTTTCCTTACAATTACCAGGACGTGATCGTGCGCGGCAACGCCACACGCATCAACGCGCTGTTCTTGCGCGAATATTTTCGGCAACGCCATTCCATTCCCGAACTACCGATGCCGCGCGCGTTCGAAGGCGGTTACACCGACATCTTCTTCACCGGTGTGGCGTGCAACGTCTGGCATTGCGACGTCGCGTCGCTTTATCCGTCTATCATGTTGCAGTTCGACTGCTTCCCGACGACGGATGAGCTGCAAATCTTTCGGCATTTACTTACGGATCTCCGCAACTTCCGGCTCGAAGCCAAAGCAAGAATGCGGGCCGAACGAGATCCCGCGAGACAGCATCACCTCCAGGCGTTGCAAAACACCTTCAAGATTCTGCTCAACAGCTTCTACGGTTATCTTGGATTCGCGCAGGGACATTTCGCGGACTTCGACGCTGCCGCGCGTGTAACGCAGATTGGGCGCGATCTGCTCAAGAAGATGATCGACTGGCTTAACGCACGTGGAGCGCAGGTGATCGAGGTCGATACTGACGGAATTTACTTCGTGCCGCCCGAGAAGATCGACATTGACAACTTGCAGGAAGATTTGGCGAAAGAATTGCCGGCCGGGATTGACGTAGAAATCGACGAGCAGTTCGACGCCAAGCTCAGTTACAAAGCGAAAAATTACGCGCTTCTCACGAAAGGCGGCGACGTCATCATCAAAGGCGGCGCGCTGAAATCCCGCGGACTCGAAAAATTCCAGCGCGTTTTTCTGGAAGAAATGATCAAGATGATCATGCAGGGGAGATCCGAAGCAATTGCCGATCTCCGCCAGGAATTTGAGCGAAAAATTCGCAACCGTGAGTGGAAGATCGACATGCTGATGAAGACGGACACGCTCCAGGATTCGCTTGATAAGTACCGCGCTAAGATCGCCGGGTCGGCGCGTAATCGCGCCGCGGCGTACGAGCTCGCACTGGCTAGTGGCCGCAACTACAGACCGGGCGATCAAATTAGCTACTACATCAAAACGACACCGAAGAAGGTTGCCGCCTACGAAGCAGCAAAACTGGCCAGCGAATTCGATCCGGAAAACCCCGACGAAAATGTTGATTACTACGCAGCCAAGCTCGACGAATTGGTGAAAAAATTCAGCGGCTTCACCACGGCGGCTGCGCCGACACAGGAGAGCTTGGGGTTGTGACAGCACTTGCGGGAACGCATTGCAAAGTGGTATTCTGGACGAAATGAGGTCCTGCTTTGATACGTCTGACGTTCTACGCAGAAGCGGCAAATCTCGAACAACAGTTACTCGGCATTTATCGCACTGTGACGCTGTGTGTGCGCAAAGAAGAGGATCTCGATAAAGTCGCGGCTTGGTGGCAAGCGATGACCAGTATCTGTGACGAATTCGGCGGGCGGCTCGCCATACTATCAAACGAACACCCGCTGTGTGGGGCGGAGTTCTTTTATGATCGTGTTCTGGACCTCCGTAACAGATGTCAGCGACTCCAGGAAATGCACCGCTAGCGGAATTTTGGCGGGAGGAGATCCCGCGTTTGGCAGTTCTCTACGACCGCTTCGCACATGCCCTCGATCCATTTGATCCCAGCGTGGATCTAGCCGAGCAGACATTCAATGCGAGCTTGCGAGGCTGTTCGATACTTTGCCTGCTCCCAAACCCGACTTTCGCGTGTTTCGTCGCCACCTGATCGCACTCTGTCGCGCCCATCTGCGCGTAAGCGATAGACCGCCCTCAATGTAGCGATCGCTCGGCTGAGCGAGAAATTCACTTCGAGATGCTCATGAAGACCGTCTGCTAGCGGCGCAAGGGTACCCAGCGTAAGCAGAATGACATATCTGCGCACGCAAGCGACCGTCGGCGTGCGCGAGAAGGTAACGAGTTGGTAACCTTTTGGGGTTTGCTGGCAGTTGCATCGTTTTCCATGCTCTTGACGCATGAGGAGCTACACAATGGAAAAGCGGAGGGGTGCGCAGCCGGCTATTACTTTATTTGTTTTTGGCGTGGCGTGCGCAATGACGTTTAGCGAAGTTTCGGCGCAGATCGCGACGTTCACGACCCAGCAGTATCCGCTGCTGGGCAACACCCACATCGCCGCTGATTTCAACGGGGACGGCAAACCTGACCTCGCCGGTGCCGGCGCGAATGCAGTGTCAGTCATGTTGGGGAATGGCGATGGAACGTTCCGACCGAAAACCGATTTTCCTATCGGAATGCAGACGCAGGCTGTAGCCGCGGGTGATTTCAACAGCGACGGCAGGATGGATTTAATGGTTACGCTAAACACTCCTCAGTTGAGCCTCGCGCTGCTTACCGGTACCGGCACGGGCACCTTCAACGCACCGACCTTTTTTCCGAACACTTCTGGCTTCGATTCACCCGCTATCGCGGCGACGGATCTCAATGGCGATGGCAGGCTCGATCTCGTGGTGATGCATACCATTGCTTGTTTCACCGCGCCGTGCCGTTCAGCGCGCAGCATCACTATTCTGCTCGGCAACGGGAACGGTACATTTCAAACGCCGAGTGAGATTGATGTCGGAACCGGCCCCATGACCATGGCGGTACTGGATTTGAATCGCGATGGAATTAAGGATGTGGCGATCGGCGGCGGAAACACGGAGCTCTCTATTTTGCTTGGTGTGGGCAATGGAAGTTTTGTGCGGCAACCAGTTGTCACACTGGTGCCGGGCGGCGACCTTTTTTCTGCCTGCAATGACATTGGTGTCGGCGACCTGAATCGCGATAGCATCCTGGATTTGGTCGTGCCGCTGGGTAACGGCAACGGGAACGCCATTCTGATCGGCAACGGAAACGGCACGTTTCAGGTCAGGTCGCGCATTCAGATCGATGAGACTTTCGCTCCCCTGCACGTAGCCGTGGCCGATTACAACCGCGACGGCTTGCTCGACATTGCCCGGACCCTCGGTGACGGCACTAATGGCTTGCTGCAGATCCTGCGGGGTAATGGCGACGGCACTTTTCAGGCACCAAATCGTTACCTTGTGCCGCCACCTGTTTCCAGTAGGGGCGGCATTATGATCCTCGCTGGCGATTGGAATGCCGATGCTAAACCCGACATCGCTTTTGTAGAAGGAGGTGCGGGTGCACCGACGATTGACGTCTTGACCAACACAACGGGTGGAGTGCCATCACCAACACCACCGCCATCACCAACACCGCCCGCAACGCCGACTCCATCACCAGCTCTAGGCGTTGCCAGCTTGTCGTTGAATCCCACGGCGGTAACGGGCGGTAACTCCTCAACTGGAACGGTAACGCTAACCGCTATCGCCCAGGCCGCGACAACGGTTACAATCACCAGCAACAACCCCGCTGCCACCGTGCCTACCAGCGTCACAGTTCCGGCTGGCTCGCAGTCGAGGAGTTTCAGCATCAGCACTACACAAGTGCAGGCAACAACGAGTGCCGTGATCACCGCTTCGCTCAACGGCACATCGCGCTCGGCTACTTTGACCATCAATCCTGCAGCGGGTGGTGCCGACACTGTTTCGATCACGCGAGCGGAATACGACCCCGGTAATCGAAGACTTCGTATTGAGGCTACGAGCACGCGCGCAAACGCAACCTTGCAGGCGTTTGTCACGTCCAGCAATCAACTGATCGGCACGCTTTCAAACGATGGCGGCGGACGGTTCCGCGGTGAGTTCTCCTGGCCAGTCAATCCGCAGAACATTACCGTGCGCAGCAATTTCGGCGGTCAAGCCACACGTGCGGTAACTGCGAGGTAACCCTTCGCGCAAGCTCAATCGTCTCCGGCTCCGCGATTCTTCCTTTATGACTCGCGCGACTCGCGTCAGCAACATCGGGCGCATCTAGCCGATGGCGGCGCGCCGACACCTGAACTTATGGAAATCCTAGTCGTCGAAGATGAAGTTCGCCTTGCACAGCATATCTGCCGCGCCCTTACTGAAGCTGGCCATGAGTCCGTCATGGTCCACGACGGTGAGACCGCCTTGGGAAAAGCGGACCTGAAGCGGTACGATCTTCTCGTGCTC
>DATDAJ010000168.1:0-3820 GCA_036525475.1 Candidatus Udaeobacter sp. | reverse complement strand
CCTCGATCATGCTGAAACCGCTCTCGCGAATCAGCGGCAAACAATCAAGAATGCTCCGATGATAAAAGCAGCCGGTTGAAAGGCCGATGGGCCAGCTTGTCATGTTTCCTCCTTTCCAAAGCGGATTCTTTAAAATTCAGCAGATTGAATCCGCAGTTTGAAAATGTGCACGTGCCTTGCTCCTGAGCCGAGGCGCAGTTGAAATCGACAAGATCGTCAGTGCCGGCCGCGAAAAGACCGGCGAAAACACGCGTGTAGAAATCGGCGCGCGTGGCCGGATCGACATTGACGAATTGCGTCCAGCCGAAATCGCGGCGGTACTTAGAGCAGATCAAGCCCGCGATGTGCCGCGGGTGCCAGCCGAGCGCCAACATCACGCGAACAAGCCGCCGGATAAATGCGGGCCGTAGTAAAAGATCATTTGGCTGTTCGAGTGCGATGCGCGCGCACGCCGGCAGAATGTCCAAACGCTGCCGATCGTAAGTTTCCGGCCAGCGTTTCGGCGGATGTTGTTCCTGCGAATAAAAGTCAGCATGAAATTTTGCGAGCTTCGATTGCTCGTAGGCGCGCAGCAATTTTGCCGTGCCGGGCGTAGCGTCGGGAATTTTGCTCGAGGCTCGCCCTGCCAGTTTCACCGTTAGTCGCGCATCGCGCATCGTGGCAACTCCCTGCCGCCAATCGATTCCTTGCAATGGAATGACGAAAAGCGATTGCAAGTTGGCCAGAACATCAACATCGAAATCCCAGGATTGTTGCCACGGCTTTAAATAAACGCTGAACGGCACGCGTACGGCGCGCGAGAAAAGCGGATCGCCGTACTCGGAGATGTCGATGGAAATCATTTCCCGAGCATGTTTGGATGGCCCGACCTCCACAGCCGTCAGTTCCACCGGAATTTCCGTTTGCGGCGCGGCAATTTGTTTTACCCGATGCGCAAGGAATTCCATGACCAAGCCGAGACCGGCAAAGGCTCGGGCCAGCTGCGTCGGAACCGGATGCGCGTTTGGCGGATGAACTTCGGTTTCACATTCCCACAGGCTCGGAGGACCACGCCCGATCTCCGCCAGTTGTTTGAACAGGGCCGAATTTTGCGCAATTCGCCAGACAAAGTGGTGGCCGCGTCCACTGAGCACGTGCAGCGCGTCGATACCGTACTCTCGCAGAAGCTGCTCAATTGTTTCCACGACCGGCTGCTGAATCGCAAAGACTCGCTCAGGATCGACAAATGCTTCCGCCGGATTATCGAAGTTGACGTATTCGATATCGAAATCCGCGATCAATGCATCGTGGTCCCAGAGCGAGCGGCTAATCTCAAAACCACCAGCTAAAAGCGAATTTAGAGCGCGTGGCGGATAGGGCTTGAATGGCGCGGCCGCATTCTCATCGCTGGCGGCGAGAAACTCGCACGACGATTTATGAACTGTCGTCGCGCCGATAAATTCACAGATCCGCACGCGCACATCGGCGTGCTGGTAATAGCACTGGCGCAATTCGACTGCATTCATTGCCGAAGCTGACTTGTTTGTGTGAATCTGCATCGCTAATTGCGAGCGTGGCTAGCCGACGCTTGCGTTTTGCTGGTCAAATGTTGCGCCGCAGATAACCACAGGACTTAAAAACTATGTTGATGGGCCGCCGCGGCAAAAAATTCAAATGACGATCGCCTTCAGTTTGCGGATGCGAAGCACCGCGAGCAGCTCCTTCCACCAACTGCTTTTGCTGGATTTAACAGTGTGGCCGGCGCAGCGAAAGATTGTTCGTCCGTTGCGAAGATTGATCCAGATTGTGCGGTTGTAGGTCTCAAAGAAATGCCAATTACCCCGGTGCCGGCCAACCACGACGCAGGAGAGGTCGCGGGTGGCGAAAGTGGCGGTCTTGCCGTCGAGGGAGCCGCCCTCATAAATCATTTTGAGCGTCGTTAAAACCCTGCGCTCCTGAGCACCGTCGAGTTTGACGGGTTTATCTGTGAACCGTGCCGCAATCGTTTGTAATGACATGGAAAAACCTCCTTTCTTGCATCCAATTTCTTGTTGAGGACGAAGTCTGCTCTTCATCTATTGCGTTTTATTGGGCGAAAATTGCCCAGCGATATCGGAATTGTTTCCTTTTCTTACGAAGCGAGTGCTTCGTGGAAGTTGCCGCGGCTTTCCTACCGTGGTTTATCTCTTCTCGTAAGATGCCGAGGAGGAGTGAAGAAGATGAATATTGAATTTACGCGCAGCTTTCTTCTGTGGTGCACAGTCATCAACTACGGAATCCTGTTGGTGTGGTTTCTGGTCTTTGCGATCGCACATGACTGGATGCGCCGCTTCCACGGCCGATGGTTTCGTCTATCCGATGAGCAGTTCGACTTTCTTCACTATCTCGGGATGTCGATTTATAAGATCGGAATTCTTCTGTTCAACCTGGTGCCTTTGATTGCTCTATTGATCGTCGGCTGAAGATGGGTCGCTCTTGAAGACGCATGCCTAACATGCGGCTAATCACAGCTGATAGAAGAAGCGCTGCCTCTTTGGATGTACAACTTTCATCCAAGGTGATCGAAACACATTACGGGCAAGCGGGCGAGTTCGATGAGTACCGATTCTATTCGCATGACCTCGCCTTTTCCGCTAACGAGTCGGAGAATCCTCAGTCAGAAGCAGAGTAAAATATGCCAGAGCCGATCGCACAACGAGTCGCGGAAACCGTCCCGCCGCGGATTCCTCGCGGGATGGATCTGCTCGATACACCATTACTGAACAAAGGCACCGCTTTCACCGAGGAAGAGCGCACCGTATTTGGGCTGCTCGGCCTTCTGCCGCCGCACGTAGAAACACTGCAAGAGCAAGTGGTGCGTGCTTACGAAGCTTACCAGAGAAAGGACGACGACCTCGAGCGGCACATCTACCTGCGGGCTCTGCAGGACACAAACGAAGTGCTCTTTTACAGGCTTCTTCTCGACCACATCGAGGAGATGACACCAATTGTTTACACGCCAACAGTGGCGCTAGCCTGCCAGCAATTCAGTCACATCTATCGCCGACCGCGCGGCCTCTTTGTTTCTTATCCGCGCCGCGACTCCATCATTACACTTTTGCGAAATCGCCCGAATCCGAACGTGGATGTCATTGTTGTAACCGACGGTGAGCGAATCCTGGGAATAGGTGATCAGGGAGCAGGCGGCCTGGGCATCCCAATCGGTAAGCTTTCCCTTTACACGCTCATAGGTGGGATTCGTCCGGAACGAACCCTACCGATCGTGCTGGACATAGGAACTAACAATCGGGAACGGCTCGACGATCCTGAGTACCTCGGCTGGCGTCACGAACGAATCACTGGCCAGGATTATTTCGACTTTATCGATCAGTTCGTGCAGGCGGTAAAAAAGGAGTTTCCGGAAACATGCCTGCAGTGGGAAGATTTCGCGAATTCGCATGCCCGGCCTATTCTCGAGCGTTATCGCGACAACTTGCTGACCTTTAACGACGATATCCAGGGAACAGCCGCCGTTGCACTCGGCGCGATTTTGAGCGCCATCAAAGTGACCGGAAAGGCTTTGGGGGAACAACAGATCGTCATGTTCGGCGCAGGTTCAGCGGCGATCGGTGTTGCCGATGGATTGCGTGCGGCAATGAAAGAGGAAGGACTGAGCGAACAGGAGGCGCGCAGCCGCTTCTGGCTTCTTAACAGCAAAGGCCTGCTGCATTCAGGCCGAAAAGACCTTAGTCCGGAGCAGAATGTTTATGCTCAACCAGAGAGTCGCATTTCTGGCTGGCCTCGAAGCTCCAATGGACGCATCGGTCTTGCCGACGTGATTGGAAAGATCGACGCAACAATT
>DATDAJ010000167.1:0-7191 GCA_036525475.1 Candidatus Udaeobacter sp. | reverse complement strand
TTACTCACAGCGTTCAAACGAATGCGCGACTCAGATGTGTCGCAGCTTCCGGTGGTCGACAAGAGCGGCCGCGCCATCGGGCTCATCGATGAATCGGATCTCCTGGTAAAAGTGCACCGTGAGCCATCGCATTTTAACGATCCTGTGAGCAAGGCCATGACGGACCAGTTGGAAACGCTGCCGCCGGACGCCAAAATCACAGACTTGCTTGGCGTATTCGATCGCGGCCGAGTCGCTATCGTGATGGACGGCAACAAATTTCTTGGGCTGATTACGCGCACCGATTGGCTTTCGTATCTCCGGCTTCACATGCCGAAATCGTCCGCGCCGCCGGAACGCGAGTTTGTCTAACGTAGCGCACGCGTCCCGCTTGCGAGTAATTTTGGAGCGCAAGCCAGAGCCATGCGCTACCATATCGCATGAAAAAAGAACAGGGCTTCGCGACGCGCGCCATTCACGCCGGGCAGCAGCCGGATCCCACCACTGGCGCAGTGATGACACCGATTTACGCCACGTCGACGTACGTGCAGGAAAGCCCCGGGACACACAAAGGCTACGATTACGCGCGCTCAATCAATCCCACCCGGCTGGCATACGAAAAATGCATCGCCGATTTGGAAAGCGGATCGCGCGGGTTCGCGTTCGCATCCGGTTTGTCTGCGATGGCGACAGTGCTGGAGGTACTAGATAGCGGCTCGCATATTGTCGCGAGCGACGACTTGTACGGCGGCACTTTCAGGTTATTCGACCGGGTGCGCCGTCGCTCCGCTAATCTTGATTTTACCTATGTCGATTTGACCGATGCGAAAGATCTCGAGCGGGCAATCAAACCAAACACACGCATGGTTTGGATCGAGACCCCGAGTAATCCGCTGCTCAAGCTGATCGATCTTGACGCGATTGCGAAGATCGCGCGCAAACGGAAATTGATTTCGGTTAGCGATAATACCTTCGCTACTCCATGGATTCAGCGACCGATTGAATCGGGGTTCGATATCGTTGTGCATTCCGCCACGAAATATTTGAACGGGCATTCCGATCTGGTGGGCGGCGTGGCCGTTGTTGGGAAAAACAAGGAACTCGCTGATCAAATTGCGTTTTTGCAAAATTCGGTGGGCGCCATTGCCGGCGCCTTCGATAGTTTTCTCGTTCTGCGCAGTTTGAAAACGCTGGCGCTTCGCTTGGAACGGCATTGCTCAAACGCGCTGGAGATTGCGCGCTGGCTTGAGGACCAGCGCGAAATCAAATCGGTCCATTATCCCGGACTGAAATCGCATCCACAACACGATCTAGCGCGGCAACAGATGCGCGGGTTCGGCGGAATGGTCACCATTGTTTTGAAAACTGACCTCGCTGGAACGCGGCGTTTTCTTGAGAACACGCACTTGTTTGCTTTGGCGGAAAGCCTGGGAGGCGTGGAAAGCCTGATCAATCATCCTGCGCTCATGACGCATGCCTCCGTGCCGGAAGAACAACGGCAAAAACTCGGCATCACCGATTCGCTCGTCCGGCTGTCTGTCGGCGTCGAGGACGTCCGCGACTTAATCGATGATCTGAAGAGCGCGCTGGAAGCGATTTAATAGCACAGGCATCTCGCCTGCTGAGCCAGAGTGACCGCAGGCGAGACGCCCGCCTGCCCACAGCCGAGACGGCTGTGCTACTGTACCCGCTGATGGGCAACTCATTTGGCCAATTGTTCCGCGTCACCACATTTGGCGAGTCCCATGGAGGCGGCATCGGCGTGGTGATCGATGGTTGCCCGCCACGTATCGAAATTTCCGAAGCGGAAATTCAACGAGATCTGGATCGTCGGCGCCCGGGTCAAAGCAAACTCACTACGCAGCGGAAGGAGGAAGACCGCTGCGAACTTCTGTCCGGCGTTTTTGAAGGCAGAACGCTCGGGACGCCGATCGCGATTCTTGTTCGGAACAAGGACGCTCGACCCGAAGATTACAGCGAAATCGCGCGCAAATTTCGGCCATCGCATGCGGATTACACTTACGAGGCCAAATACGGAATACGAAACTGGCAGGGCGGCGGTCGCGCGTCTGCGCGTGAAACGATTGGCCGCGTCGCGGCGGGTGCGATTGCAAAAGAAACATTGTCCGCTTTGTATGCGGATTTCGAACTCGTCGCCTACGTGATGCAAATCCATGAAGTGACCGCGAAGATTGACCGTTCCACCGTGACAATGAACGACGTTGAGAAAAATGTTGTCCGCTGCCCGGATGCTGCCGCTGCGAAAAAGATGATCTCGCTGGTCGAGCAGATTCGGGACGCAGGCGACTCCGTCGGTGGCGTGATCGAGTGTGTCGCGCGGGGCATCCCGCCCGGACTTGGCGAGCCCGTATTCGACAAGCTCGAAGCAGACCTGGCGAAAGCAATACTGAGCATACCAGCGGCGAAAGGTTTTGAGATCGGCTCTGGATTTGCGGCGACGAGGATGCGGGGCTCGCAGCACAACGATGCATTCGAAACCCGCGCTGGAAGAATTCGGACAACCACGAACAACTCCGGCGGCGTGCAGGGTGGCATTAGCAATGGCGAAGACATTTACTTTCGCGTTGCGTTTAAGCCGCCTGCAACGATTGCGCTCGAGCAGAAAACCGTCACCACTTTAAACGAGGAGACTGAGCTGGCCGCCCGCGGACGCCATGATCCGTGTGTTCTTCCACGAGCCGTGCCGATTGTCGAAGCAATGGCCGCGCTCGTTCTTTGCGATCACGCGTTGCGGCAACGGGCGATCGCAATTGCCGATCGCGGACTGCGGATTGCGGATTGATCAGCTTGGAACTCCGACGCAACATCCGCTTTCGGTGTCATATTGAGCGGAGCGAAACATCTCTGGCTATGTTTCTCTGCTACTTGAGTCGACAGAAATAATCAGAGATTCTTCGCTTCGCTCAGAATGACAGCCGTTTTAACGTTTTAACGTTTTAACGCTTCAACGCTTCAACCAATATTGCGCAAGCATGAACTACATCGCCACGATCGGGTTGGAAGTGCACGTGCAGCTTAAGACCCGATCCAAAATGTTTTGCGCTTCGCCGGTTGAATTTGGCGCCGAGCCGAACACGCATACCTGTCCGGTTTGCCTCGGGTTGCCCGGCGCGTTGCCGGTGATGAATCAGGAAGCGTTGCGCATGACCGTGCTGACGGGACTGATGCTCGGATGCGATATCGCGCCGGTCAGCAAGTTTGATCGCAAAAATTATTTCTACCCGGACATGCCGAAAAATTATCAGATCTCGCAGTACGACATGCCGCTGTGCACGAACGGCAGCGTGCCGTTGCATGATCTCGCTTATCCCAAACACGCACAGAAAAACATCGTCACGCATGACAAGGAAGTACACCTCGTACGAATCCATCTCGAGGAAGACGTAGCAAAGAGTTTCCATTTCGAGAATAGCACCGGGATTGATTTCAATCGCGCGGGCACGCCGTTGATGGAAATCGTGACCCAGCCGGAAATCAATTCGCCCGAGGAAGCGTTCGCGTTTTTAAGCGCGTTGAAACAAATCCTGATCTACGGCGCGGTGAGCGATGCTGATATGGAGAAGGGACAACTCCGCTGCGATTGCAACGTTTCCATACGCCCTGAACATCAAACCGAACTCGGAGCAAAAATCGAACTCAAGAATTTGAACTCCATCAGCGGTGTCCGGCGTGCTCTCGCTTACGAGATTCGCCGTCAAACCAGCATTCTGGAGCGCGGTGAACATTTTGAGCAAGAGACGCGCGGTTGGGACGATACCGCAGGTGAAACATTTCTCATGCGGACCAAGGAATTCGCGCACGACTATCGTTATTTTCCTGATCCAGATCTTGTCTCGGTGAAAACGGATGCCCTGGTGGCCGATGTGCGGAAACGCGTGCCGGAGTTGCCAAAGGCGAAGCGCGCGCGCTTCGTCGAGCAGTACCAGGTGAGTCCATACGATGCCGCCGTGCTGGCGAACGATCTGGAGTTAGCGAGATATTTCGAGGCGGCTGCCAAAGGCGCGAAAAAGCCTAAGAACGTAGTCAACTGGATCTTGAACGATTTGCAGAACGCGCTCGGCGCCGCTGGCAAAGGGATCAACGAGTGTCCAATTCCGCCGGAGGCACTTGATGAATTCGTAAACTTGATCGACAGCGGAAAAATCAGCGGCAAGCAGGGCAAGGAAGTTTTTGCGGAAATGTTTGGGACCGGAAAGAGCGCAGCCGCCATTGTGGAAGAAAAAGGCGTCGAGCAACTGAGCGACATAAGCGCGATTGAAACGCTGTGTGATGAAGTGATCGCGGCGAACCCGAAACCGGTAGCGGATTTTCGAGCAGGCAACGTTACATCATTGAACTTTCTCAAGGGACAAGTGATTAAGCTATCTAAAGGCAAAGCTAATCCGCAGCTGGTTGGAGAAATTCTCGAACGAAAACTAAAAGTATAGCCGCAGTCTGTCATTCCGAGCGAAGTCGAGGAACCCCGCGACGCAATGTTGGGTAACGCGACGGGATCCTTCGACTTCGCTGCCGCTTCGCTCAGGATGACAACAGGAAGCCGACCGATGAAATTCAACCTGTGCGCATTTTAATCGCCCCGGATAAGTTCAAGGGCACGCTAAACGCGCGGGAAGTCGCGCAAAACATCGCGAAAGGGCTGCTCGGTGTGCTGCCGGACGCGCAAATCGAAGTGGTGCCAATGGCCGACGGCGGGGAGGGGACCGCGGACGCAGTGTGTGATGCGCGCGGCTGCTCCTGGCTTGAATGCAAGGCGCACGATCCGCTCGGCCGCGAGATCGACGCGCGCTACGGATGGATCGACCAGGAAAAACTTGCGGTAATGGAGATGAGCGAAGCTGCTGGTATGCGGCGACTTTCCGAAAGTGAACGCGATCCAATTCGCGCGACTACGTTCGGTGTGGGCGAAATGATTTTGGATGCGACCAACCGCGGTGCGTGCGAAATCATTCTCGGCCTTGGTGGGAGCGCCACAAACGATGGCGGTTTCGGCATGGCACGTGCGTTAGGATTTCGGTTCGAGCTCGAGAAAGAGCACGAGCACGAGCATGAGCAAGAGCAGGTGCGCGTCACGGATTTACTTGAGCTTAAAAGAATCGTGAAACCGAGCCGTATCGAATGGCCAAAAGTTATCGCGGCGGTCGATGTGAAGAATCGGTTGCTCGGAGAAAATGGCGCGACACGAGTGTTTGGTCCACAGAAAGGGGTGAGCAAAAGCGACCTCGAGAATTTAGAACACGCGCTTACGCGGCTCGCGGACGTCGTGGCCACGGAATTCGGATTCGACTATCGGAACCAAGCGGGTGCGGGCGCCGCAGGCGGCCTCGGCTTCGGTTTGCTGAGCTTTTGCGACGCGACAATCCGGCCGGGATTCGAAGTTGTCGCTGAAGCGGTCGGGCTTGAACCGAAAATGAAAAATGCGGACGTGGTGATTACAGGCGAGGGGAGTCTGGATCGGCAGACGCTCGAAGGGAAGACGCCAGTCGGCGTGGCGCGGTTGGCGCGAAAGCTCGGAAAGCCAGTGTTCGCAATTGTTGGGCGTGCATCTGAAGATCGAGAAGTTCGCGAAATTTTCGACGGTATTTACCAAAACGCGCGTCCGGGAATGAGGCAGCAAGAAAATATGAAACGCGCAGCCGAACTTTTGCGCGAGAACGCACGCGAGTTGGCAGAGACATTTGGCGCTGGCCTGTAACGGCGACTGTTGCCGTGAAGCGCCGCCTCAATGCGTCATTTCTTGGCGTTCCGCGGATCGTCCGCGGGATTGACATAATTAATCTGCCACGGACCGACGCCGTGAAGTTGAATTACCGTATCGCCTTCGGACCAGCCTGCGTGTTTCATTCCAGCGGGCCAGTAACCGAAGGATCCTGCCGGAAGTTTTTTCGCGCTATTGCGATCAAGCGCTTCTCCCGTGGCGAGATAAAGAGCACCCGAAATTACCGTGACGCGCTCAGTTTTTGGATGGGTATGCGGTGCGATATAATAGCCTTCAGGGAACTGGAAGCGCACTACGAACGGTCCTTCTTTCGTTGGATCGCCTTCGAGCACAGCCATCTTTGCGCCAGGAGGCAAGGCGGCTGGTCCCAGTTTCCATTCAATGGTTTCAGCAGCGTAAAGGCGCATGTCCGCGGGTTGCGTGTCTGCGGCGGCTAACGGTGCGTGATCGAAGAAAACGGAGAAGAGAACAACTACTACGAAGCGAAGAACAGTTTTCATGCGCTGATTATTGTTTCTGAATTTGTTGAGGCAAGTCGTTCAATAAAATTCGCGGTACTGCTTCGCTGTGTCGACATAGCTCCATGCCCATCGGGCGATGTCGTTTTGTTCTTCCAACGTCAGTTGTCTGCGAATTTTTGCCGGCGAGCCGAGCACCAGTGAGCCGGGCGGGATTTTCATTCCCATCGTCACGAGCGCGTTTGCGCCGATGATGGAACGCGCGCCAACTTCGACGTCGTCGAGAATGATGGATCCCATGCCGATGAGCACTTCATTGTCGATCTTGCACGCGTGAACAATCGCGGTGTGCCCGATAGTGACCAGTTCGCCTACGGTTGTTGGATAGCCCGTGTCAATGTGGACGACAGCGTTGTCCTGAACGTTCGAGCGCGGTCCGATGATGATGCGATTGATATCACCGCGCAAAACCGCGCCGTACCAGACGCTTGATTCTTCTTCGAGAATTACGTCGCCCAGCACAGTCGCGCCAGGAACAACCCATGCGCTCGAATGGATGGTGGGGCCTTTTTGCAGTCGCGGGACGATGCCGTCGTGTCCGGTCGGCAGTGAATCTGGTTGAATATGCATTCGGCAGTTACGTTCAACATTGAACGCTCAACACGCCTCCGCAAGGCTGCAGCGTGGCAAGCATCCATCGCCGAATGGCAACATGTATTCAACAGCAGCGAAGAGTCCCGTTCGCCTGGATTCAACCTCCGGTATTTCGCAGCAGCACAATGTGCCCGGCGTAACCGTGAACCTGCAGTTTGCTATTTCTTCTTCAGGATGTCGAGCAACTCGGAGATTTCCTGGGGTAGCCGAGCTTCGTACATCTTCTTCTCCTGATCAGCATCGACGCTCGACTCTCCGCTACGGTCTTCGAATTTGATCAGCTTGCCGTTGTCGAAATAGAGTTCTTTGCCGGGTTGTCCCATGTCCCTTCCCTCGTTTTTTGGACCCTTGTCTTGGATGTAG
>DATDAJ010000166.1:0-2311 GCA_036525475.1 Candidatus Udaeobacter sp. | reverse complement strand
TGTCCCTTCGGGTTAACCGAAACAGCAGTTCCAGTGAACCTTGGGGCCAAGATCATCGGATACCTGCGTATCGGCTCGGTGTTGCGTCACACTCCGGTGAAAGCGGACACCTCGAAGGTCAGCCGCGAACTGGAGCGGTGCGGAGTGCGATTCACGGGCCAGATTCGCAAAGCATGGGAGAAAACTCCGCTCATTCCACCGGACAAATACAATGCGACTGTGCGACTGCTCACATTTTTCGCCGAACAACTTTCCGCACTGGCTAATCAAATCGTCTTGGAGCAGAGCAATTCAGAACCGCCTCTTGTTCTCAAAGCGCGCGAGTACATCGAGAAGCACAAAAACGAAGAATTGTCTCTGGCCGATGCGGCAAAGGTTGCGGGCGCGAGCGTTTTCCATTTTTGCAAAGTCTTCCACAAATCCACGGGATTGAAATTTACCGACTACGTCGCGCGTGTGCGCCTGGAAGACGCGCGCACCCGGTTGCTCAACCCGAATCTCCGCATCAGCGAGATCGCGTACGACGTCGGCTTTCAATCGCTCACGCAATTCAACCGCACGTTCAAACGCGTTTTTGGTCAATCACCCACCGAATTCCGGGCGCGGGTTTCTTCTGGTAGACGCGCCGGTAAGACCACCTAGTTGAGAAAAAGTAACGATAGCTGGAACTCACTGTACGAGGGAGCGAAGCGAAACATCTCGGTCTATTTTGGTAGATCGATAAAGATTTGATTCGAGATTCTTCGCCGCGCTCAGAATGACATTGTGAGATGATAGCTAATCCCCACAAGGTTGGGTTAGTGATCGCCGTGCTGATCGGCGGCTGGCATGTAGCTTGGTCGCTTCTTGTTCTGATCGGCTGGGCGCAACCGATTCTCGATTTCATTTTCTGGGCGCATATGATCAAGCCGGTGTACATCGTCAAGCCATTCGATCCAACGGCGGCCGTTGCGCTCATCGCGATCACCAGTGTCATCGGCTATGTCTTTGGTTTTCTCGGCGCGGTGATCTGGAACCGGCTGCACCGCTAGCAAATTAGCGTCCTCGTCAGCTAATTTGCGACCAGAAAATATTTAGCGCCGCGCGTTCCTGGAATGGAATGTCTCGCGCTTCACCGCCCGGAACCATCAGTCGGAGATCGCCAATTCATGGCACGACAAAACACGAATCCTGAACAAATGCTCGACCGCCGTGACCGTTTCGCGGCTGTGCGGCAAGATCACAAAATTGTCCCTGGCTCGCGTTCACGCGAGCACTTCGCAGCGATCGAGCAGGATTTCGCGCAGAGCCGCGCGCTTTTCATCAAGCAGCCCCTCCCTGGCGGCGCGCACGGCTTGCAGCAGATCACCAGCCTGGTGAAGACGCGGAACGTTGACGTAATCAGCGCCTGCATCGAGAAGCTCCCTTGCTTGCGCAAGCACGTCGCAAGTACCAATGATTTTTGCAGTCGGGTTCAGTTCGCGCAGAAGACGGACGAGCCGCGCGTTTGTTGTACCTTTGAGCAGTGAATCTGGAACAGTGGAGACAAGCACCTCGGCTTTATCCACTCCGGCATGAACAAGTGTGTCCCGGTGCGAAACATCACCATAGATAACGGGCACGTCTCGCTTGAGAAGGCCATCTCGTGCGACCGGACTGAAGTCCACCACCGCGACTTCGGCAACTAACTCGGGATCGTGCCGTTGGAGCTCTTCCAGCAGCGAACTGGCAGTCCGGAAAAAGCCAACAAAGATAATGCGGGCGCCGTGGCCGTGGGCAGCGGCGCCGACTGTGTGGGCATCGGCTGGCACATGGTCGAGATCACGGAAACCAAACTTCTTCAACCACGGAATGAGCGCCCGCGCCAGATTATCGGATTTCGCCATGCCGAAGGTGGAAACAACCGCAAGCAGAGTGAATGCGAGCGCAACGATGCCGCGGGTGGCCGGGCTGGCTAGGTGAGCTGCCTGAGCGCCAATGGCGAGAACCACAAGCGAGAATTCGCTGACCTGGCAAAGATTCAACGCCGGGATAATGCTTGTCCGCAAGCCCTGACGCATAAAATAAAGCGGCGTAAAAACAGTTGCCGTTCGAGTTATGACAACAAACGCAGCAAACGCTAGTACCCACCCTATGAGACTGCCAGTCGGCAACGGAATTTGCATCCCGATCGCGACGAAAAACAGGGTCACAAAGAAATCGCGCAGACTGATCACCTTGGCGGTCACATCGAGCGCATACGGGAAGGTGGAGAGCGCCACCCCCGCCACTAGCGCGCCCATCTCACGGGAGAGATGCAGCTGCTGTCCGAACTCGCCAATGAGAAAACACC
>DATDAJ010000165.1:0-3056 GCA_036525475.1 Candidatus Udaeobacter sp. | reverse complement strand
AGCTGATCGTGGGAAGTGATGATAACATATTGATCTTCCTCGATTGTCAACTCCTCCGCGCCAGCTTCCAAAGCAATTTCGAGCAGTCGATCCTCGTCGATGCTGGAGCGCGGAACCGTGATCTGTCCTTTCCGGTGGAACATGTACGAGACGCTGCCACTCGAGGCGAGGTTGCCGCTATGTTGCGTGAAAATTCTGCGTACTTCCGCTCCCGTGCGGTTTCTATTGTCTGTCGCGGTCTCTACGATGATGGCCACGCCGCCGGGCGCATAACCTTCGTAAGTAATTTCGTTCAGCTGTTCGCCGTCCTTGCCCTCTCCCGTGCCGCGTTTGATCGCGCGTTCGACATTGTCATTGGGCATGCTCTGGGCGCGTGCCGCCAGGATCGCACTGCGCAGACGGGGATTGGCACTCGGATCGCCGCCGCCGGTCTTTGCCGCGAGCGTGATTTCCTTGGATAATTTGCTGAAGATCTTGCCGCGTTTGGCGTCAATTGCGCCCTTAAAGCGTTTGACCTTCGACCACTTACTATGTCCCGCCATAGGTGTGCGGAGTTATTTTCAACCTGAAAACTTGCGAGTTGTGTTCACCTCGCGAGAGAAATGACTTGCGAGGGGGAGAAATTTACCGCGCCAATTAATCGCATGGAAACTTATTTCGTCAATCGCCTCTCACAAGGAACCGCCGCCGACACTAGCAGAGACGGTCAGGGGTTAAGCGCGCGCACTGTCAATGCCGGCCGACCGTTTAGAATGCCGTATGTCGCCTCTGCGCTTCCGTCACTCGTTTTAAAACGCCGCTCCGCGCCGGTGTTGGTTGGCACCCATTTGGCAGAAGAGTTTGCCTTCAGGAACTTCGTAATTTCCCTTTCGGAAAGATCGGTGCCGTTTGCGCGGGCGTAGCTTTCCAAAACGCTCCGGCTGTCAGCAAACGTGACCATGTAGAGATACCGACCTTTAGCGTAGACAACACTTACCTTCCCGTCGTCTCGCAGGCGTCGTTGAACGATCGTGCCATACGCATCTTCAATTCTTTCACTGTCGGCACCGAGATTTGCGGATGCAGAGCTTGCGATTATGCACAAGCCGAGAACCCGTGTGATCGACTGCTTCATACGTTCCATTCTAACATCTGGCAGAAATCCGCAACCGGACTGCTCTTTGAATCCTAAGTTTCGAAATGTCTGTTCCTTTTGCAAACCCGGCCAAACGGCGCATGATCGCAGCATGACAGCGGAATCATTATTTCGCGCTTTTGCGCAGCTTTCTACTCCGCTGGTCGCGGATGCTGCTCTACGGTTGAAGATTCCCTTCCGAATCAGTCCGCCTGGCATTCGGCCGATAACGCCGAATCAACGTCTCGCTGGCCCGGCGCTGCCGGTCAGACATTTTGGAAGCGTCGACGTTTTTCTGGAAGCAATGCAAGGCGCGCAACCCGGCGATGTTCTGGTGATCGATAATGGCGGCCGTCTCGACGAAGGCTGCATCGGCGATCTAACCGCGCTTGAAGCTGAAAACTGCCGTCTCGCTGGAATCATTGTGTGGGGCGCGCATCGCGACACTTCAGAGCTGCGGCAGATTGCTCTGCCAATTTTCAGTTACGGGATGTGGCCGTCGGGCCCACTGCACCTTGACGTTCGCGATTCCTCGGCTTTGGACTCGGCACGCTTCGGGAATTTTGTCGTCGAACGCAGTGATGTGGTTTTTGCGGATGACGATGGTTGTTTGTTTGTCCTTGCACAACACGCCGATAACCTGCTTTCGGTGGCACACGAAATCTGGGAACGAGAACGGCGTCAGGCGGAGGCGATCAAGAGCGGGCGCTCGCTGCGCGAACAGCTGGACTTCGGGCGATATCTGGAAGAGCGCGTCGCCGATTCGAGTTACACGTTCCGGGAACACCTGCGTAAAATAAGCGGCGCGATTGAGGAATAGCGTCAATCCCCGCCGCAAGCAGGAGTTAACCAGAAATAATTCCACGACTGCGCATGGCGAAGAAAAACAAAGCTAGGCGGCGGACCGTGAAGATCGAGGTTCGCGAATCCGGCGTGCACGGCCGCGGAGTTTACGCTGCGCAGTTCATTCCAAAAGGCACGCGTATCATCGAATACACAGGTGAACGCGTCGCCTGGGAAGCTGCTCCTGACGACCGTGACGATCCACACACTTTCAACTTCGGTCTGGAAAACGGCGAGGTAATCAATCCAGAAGTTGGCGGTAACGACGCGCGCTGGATCAATCATTCCTGCGATCCAAACTGCGAAACGGTCGAGGAAGACGACCGTGTTTTCATCTATGCGCTGCGCGATATCCAACCGGGCGACGAACTCCTTTATGATTATCACATGGAGCTGGACGAACCGATTACCGAATCGGCCAAGAAAAAGTTCGCGTGCCACTGCGGCGCCTCAAATTGCCGCGGCACAATGATTGAGCTCTAAAATCCTGCGAATAGGCAAAACCTATCGCGCCTAGACGAATAAAGTCTTTCAATCCGCCCTCCGACTGTGGCCGGTTAAGGCATGGAAACTAGAATACCGATAGGACAGCGCATCTCACGCTTCCTCGAGGAACGATATGTGCACAGGGCGCGACCTGATTATCTACCTGAGCTCGCCCTCTTTGGGGTCATCTTGATCCTCGCCGTTTGGCCCATGTTATCCATGGTAGCGACGGCGTTGGAGACGATGAGATAAGCTTAGTTTTTCACGTCGTCAGCTGGCGACGAATCATCGCCTGACAATAAAGCTGCGGCCTCACGATGGAAGGCTGCCGCCGCTTTGCTCTGAAACCGTAGCGGGTTGCGAAGAAAATTCAGTTCCCGCTCGGGGACTGGCGGAGCAAACGGTAGGCTAACGCATCCAGGGGTCTCTTGATGTTTCACCATCATGTGCGGCACGATTGAGACGCCGATGCCAGCCGCGACCATGTGCGCAATGGTCGTGAGCTGGCTACCGGCCAGCCCAATCTCCGGACGGAGACGACGTGACTCGAGCAGGTGATGCACTTGCTGAGACAGGCAGTGCATCTCGTGGAGGAGGAGAAACCGTTGTGATT
>DATDAJ010000164.1:0-6678 GCA_036525475.1 Candidatus Udaeobacter sp. | reverse complement strand
CGCGCGAGTTGGCGCGGTGCATTCAGTGGTGTTCGGCGGATTTAGCTCCGATAGCATCCGCGACCGAATCAACGACAGCGGTGCGATTGCGCTCATCACCGCCGATGGCTCGTATCGTCGCGGAGGGATTGTGCCGCTAAAGAAAAACGTGGATGACGCCCTCCGCGATGGCACCTCGGTGCGGCGCGTAATCGTTTTTCGCCGCGCGGCAAACGACATCCACATGGAGGAAGGCCGGGATGTTTGGTGGCATCGAGAACTGGAGTACGTCGATGCAAACTGTCCGCCCGCGCCCCTCGACAGCGAGCATCCGCTTTACCTTCTTTACACCAGCGGCTCCACCGGCAAACCGAAAGGAATTTTGCACACCACCGGCGGTTACCTGGTGAACGTTTATTGCACCACCAAATACGTCTTCGATATCCGCGATGAGGATATCTTTTGGTGCACCGCGGATGTCGGCTGGGTCACCGGTCACAGCTATATCGTCTATGGTCCGCTCGCGAATGGCGCCACAGTTGTCATGTATGAGGGCGCACCGAACTGGCCAGAGCCCGATCGGTTCTGGAGAATCATCGAAGAGTACCGGGTCAACATTCTTTACACTGCTCCGACCGCGATCCGCGCCTTCATCCGTTGGGGTGATGACTGGGTCCGGAAACACGATCTCTCATCGCTGCGGTTGTTAGGCTCAGTCGGCGAACCGATCAATCCGGAGGCCTGGATGTGGTACCACAAAACCATTGGCGGCGGACGTTGTCCGATAGTCGATACGTGGTGGCAAACCGAGACTGGCTCGATCATGATCACTCCGCTTCCAGGGGCAACACCAACCAAGCCGGGTAGCGGCACCCTTCCGTTCTTCGGCGTCGACCCTGCCGTCGTCGATCAAAAGGGACAGGAGGTCGGCCCGAATATCGGCGGTAAATTGATTATTCGACGGCCTTGGCCTTCGATGTTGCGCACGATCTACGGCGACAATGCGCGCTACCGGCAGCAATATTGGAGCGAATTCAAAGGCAATTATCTCACCGGCGACGGCGCGCGCCGAGATGAAGACGGCTATTTTTGGATCGTCGGCCGCATCGATGATGTTCTGAACGTGGCCGGCCACAGACTCGGCACATCAGAAATCGAGAGCGCGCTTGTCAGTCACCCGCGAGTCGCAGAGGCGGCGGTAGTCGGCAGACCGGATGAATTGAAGGGTCAGGGTGTGGTCGCATTTGTGACAGTGAAGAGCGGAATTGAGGTCAGTCGCGGGCTGAAAGAGGAACTACGCGATCACGTCAGCAAGCACATTGGCGCAATTGCAAAACCCGATGAAGTGCGTTTTGCCGAAACGCTTCCAAAGACGCGCAGCGGCAAAATCATGCGACGGCTCCTCAAAGAAATTGCCAGCGGCGCAAAGGTCACCGGGGACACGACGACGCTGGAGGATTTCAGCGTGCTGGCAAAGCTGGCAGCACCTGAGGAATAGCCACATCTGTCTGATGCCGCTCCTACGACACATGGGCCGAATGAAGCCGAAAAATCTTTTTCCCACTCCGGCTTCGTATAGCGTTTTCCCGTGAGCTTCTTTCGCACAGGCTTTCGCGAACTAGCCTTAAAGGTCAAGCGCCAGAAAACGCGCATGGCACTCCGGCACGACCGGCGTCTTCTGCAAAGAAGCGAAATTAATCTCGGACGCGAGGGAACAGCGCAGGCAGCAAATTTTCCCGAGCTGCGCAACGAGATCGTTGCACTAAAGAAACTGGAACAGGAACAAAAAGAAGTCGCGCTGCGGATCGCGCGGATTGACGAAGGCATCAAACGAATTGAAGAAGAACGGCAGCAAATCGCTCGTGAGCAGGCGAACGCAATTGCGAAACTCGAAGCAGAGAAGAAGCCGCTCCTTAACAAACGCAACCAGGCGAGGAGCACCGCTGAGGTGTGCGAACGGGAGCTGGCCGGCGTGGAGCGTCGCGTTCAAGAGAGCGAAGCTGCCGATCGCGATCTTTTGAAACAACTTTCCGATCTGCACGCGCTTGATCCCGCGCCTCCCGACCTCGAAGCGCTGTCTGCAGGAATCATGGCAAAACGGGCCCGCCTTCCGGACGAACGCGCCGAACTCGTGCGGGCGCGCTTGGGCAGCACCGACGCGGTGCGAATGGCGAAGGAAAAGTTGAATACTGCTGACTCCGAACTTGCGGCGGTGGAAAAAAACATGGCGCGCACGCGTAGCGAGTTTGAAGGTCGCGACCGGAAACTGGCTGAGAGCATTAAGACCCAGCAACAAGCAGCGCGCGACGCGCGAACGCGGCATCAGACTGTCGAAGAACGAAAGAATCCGGCCTATTTGAGCATCGGCCGGCATTTGTCTGAAAAGGGCGTTGCTCCGCCGAATGCGCCGCATCTGCTGGAGGAGGCTCATCGTCGCAGAAGGGCCGTGGATCTGCAGTTAAAGCACCAGGCAGAGCTGGCCCAGCTCTCCAGCCAGATCGATAAGCAGGAGCTGCGAAAGTTTTACTTCAGCGCATTTTCGGTTCTGGTTCTGCTGGCGATCACGTCGCTCGTTGTCTTCCAATCGCCGCGCGGACGCGAATGGCTCCCGCAGGAAACCGATACTATTCTGTCAATTAACGCGGATCAATTCGAACGCGCAAACCTCGCAAAGCGCTGGCGCGATGCGAAGCCCAGACTGTTGCCGGGATTGATCGGCGCCGCCGCTTCCGTTCCGGGATTGAATCCATCGCGCGATACAGCGCGCATCACCCGCGCACTCACGACGGACGAGACCGGCGAGACCAAAGAGTTCAACCTCGTCCAAAGCCGTCGCGGACTTGCCAAGGTGATTCGGACCGTCGCCGACGACAAGAATTTCCGAAGGCGCTCGATCAACGGTTTGCCTGTTTGGGAGCGACAGTCCGGCTCCGACGAGCCGCCTCCGCAAGGCTCCGGCGTGCCAGGGGCTACAACTCGCAAGCCGGATTTTGCGCTCGCCCGCGTCGGGCCGGCAACGCTCGCCGTTGGCGCGCCACAACAAGTGGATGAGCTGGTACTCGTGCGGCTGGGAATGAAGCCGGACCTGAAAATCACCGGGCAGCTGTTCGATCGTTTCCAATCTCTCGATCACGAGAGCGCGCTGCGGCTCATATCGCGGGATCCGCGGGATCTGTCCCGCGTTTTCCATCCCATCTTTTCGCCTGAATTACTCGATACGTCGCAATTGATCGGCCTTGCAGTGAACCTGCAAAATCCAGTAAAAGCCAGAATTCTCATCAAAGTGAATGCTCCAAAAAATGCTACCGACGTCGCGCGCGATTTGCGTACCAATCAGGACCAATGGCTACGCCTGCCTGATTCGCCGCTGTTGCTTTACTCGCAGCCGCCGGAGATCCAAACACAGGGCAACTCCAATCTCGAGTTGCGTTTCATGATGCCCGAAGACAGCGCACGCCTTCTCCTCGAACGCCTGGCAAAAATGGACACTCCCGCAGCGGTAACAGCGTATTGATCGAACAAGGCCAATGCAAAAGTTCAACGTTTACATTTGCCGGCTTGGTGCAATCGCGATGGCGCTCATCTCGGTGAACGCAAATGCTGATGCGATTTTGGTTGATGTCCGATCCGTTGATCCGACGATCTCGGTCGAGTTACGCTATGCCGGCCGAAAGAATTTCCTGGGACATCCGCTTTATCCCCGTGGAACACACGCACTCGCTCGTCCCGAAGTCGCCTCAGCTTTGGCTACGGCTCAGAGCTTTCTGCGGCGTTACCAATATGGCCTAAAAATCTGGGATGCGTATCGGCCGGTAGCAGTGCAGGCCATGCTCTGGCAGGCGTCACACAACGATGATTATGTTGCCAATCCCGAAGTCGGCGCCGGATCGTTGCATAGTTGGGGTATCGCCGTCGACGCCACTCTGATCGACTCACGGACTCGCGACGTCCGCATGCCAACGGACTTCGACGATTTTACTCCGGCCGCAATGTTGCCTTACATGGGTTCCTCTTACGAAATTCGCTGGAACCTGCGTTTGTTGCGGTACGCTATGCACAAGGCTGGTTTTTGCGGCTTACGCACTGAATGGTGGCATTTCACCATCGTTGATTGGCAAAAATATGTGCCGCCTGAAAAAGCAAAGAGTACCGCACAACTTTTAGGAACTCACTCGGAAGGCGGATTGTGATCGATTCGATATTCCGTGGTTTGCAGCAGCCAGAGTATGTTCACGTGCTGCTCAATCCGTTGCCGGTTTACGGCTTGCTCATCGCCTGGATTGGATTGCTCATCGCCTTTTTTTTAAAAAGCCGCCGCGCTCAGATCGCCGCATTAGTGCTGGTACTCATCAGTTCGCTTTCCGCTTGGCCAGTGTACGAATTTGGCCAGCAGGGATACGATCGCGTCCTGTCGATGACTGATGAAGATGGAGAACGCTGGCTGGATGAACATCAAGATCGCGCGGACGATCTTATCTGGATCTTTTACGCACTCGCGGTCTTGAGTGCTATCGCAATCGCGGCGCCGATAAAATGGCCAAAATCGTCTGCACCACTCGTCACTGCGGTAATCTTTCTCGCCGCAGGCACGTTGGGAACCGGTGTCTACGTCGCTTATGCCGGCGGCAAAATCCGGCACCGCGAATTTCGCAACCAACCAGCGCCGCCGAAGCGATCGGAACACGAGCACTGAGAATAGTGAAACGTTGAGGCGGGTTTCTGTCGTCATCCTGAGCGGAGCGCAGCGGAGTCGAAGGATCCTGCGATACTACCCACCGTACTGTCACGGGATTCCTCGACTTCGCTCGGAATGACGTTCGCTTCACCGCTTCAACGCTTGACCGATGCGAACTGAACTCCAGCGCGCTGAGGAAAAGGTCGAAACGCGCAGCGAATCTCTCAAGAAACCGCTCGGTCTTTTCGATCTCGTTCTGACGCAGATTCTCTTCGTTGTCGGCTCGAGTTGGGTCGGTGCCGCGGCGAAGCTCGGACAAGCGCATCTTTTCTTTTGGCTACTCGCGATTTTGCTCTTCTACATTCCGCAGGCGGCCGTCGTCATTTATTTGAGCAATCGCATGCCTCTCGAAGGCGGCATCTATCAATGGGCCAAGCTCGGATTCAACGAGTTCGCCGGATTTATCGTCGCCTGGAACCTCTGGTTGCTGTCGATCACGGTCATCGCACTCGGCGGTATGTTTGTGACCACCAACATCTCGTACGCAATCGGCGACAGCGCCGCCTGGATGCCGCACAGCAAATGGTGCGTCTCGCTGGTGAGTTGCGCGATGGTCCTCGGTCTCGGCTTGATTGCCGTGCGCGGCCTTTCGTTAGGCAAATGGGTGCATAACATCGGTGGCTTTGCCATGCTTGCAGTTTATGCGGCGCTGGTCGCACTGCCGTTCATCGCGCTGATGCGCGGCGATTTAAAGACATATCATCCGCTCGTCCTCGCCGCGCCGACCATGTCCATGTTTTATTGCGTCAACATTTTCACAAAACTCTCGGTCGGCGCTCTCAGCGGATTTGAGTACGTCGCCATTCTCGCCGGCGAAACACGTTCACCCGCGCGCGATATCGGTCGTTCCGTCATGATCGCGTCTCCGGTGATCGCGCTCGCGTTCATTCTCGGCACCAGTTCAGTGCTCGCATTCATCGGCGACAAACCAATCGATCTTATCGGCCCGGTGCCGCAAACGCTGCGCCTGGGCTTGCGATTTTTTCCCATCGCAAGCGCGATCGCGTCCATCGCCATTATCTTGATGACCATTCGAACGATCGCGTCCACGAGCGTCCACGTCACCGGCAGTTCGCGATTGCCAATGGTCGCCGGCTGGGATCGATTGCTGCCGAGCTGGTTCTCGCATCTGCATGCGAAATTCAAAACGCCGATAAACTCGGTCATTTTTGTCAGCGCGCTCACCGTCACTATTGCCATCGTGAGCCAGATCGGCACGGGCATTCAGGAAGCATTTCAATTGGTCGATAACGCCGCGAACGTTTTCTACGGTATTGTTTACTTTACGATGTTCGCCATACCGATTTTTGGCGCGAGTGCGATTCGTTCGGGTGCCCCGATCTGGTTGCGCATTACGGCGATCTGTGGTGCTGCCGTCTCGCTGTCCGCGATTTTTTTCACCATCTATCCGATTATCGACGTGCCGAGCCCGTTAAGTTTCGCCGTGAAAATTATTGCCGTGACCGGAATTGCGAATGCGATTGGCGTCGCAATTTATCTCGTTGGCAAGAAACGTCGGCGCGGCTAACTGCAGTTTTCGGTAACCCAGCGCAAATATTCGGGCAGGCCGCTCGAAATTGGTACGAAGATGATTTCCGGAACTTCGTAGGGATGCAATGAGCGCAATTCTTTCTGAAACGCTGATTGGCTATCCTCGCTCAGCTTGAACAGCACGAGGGTTTCGTTTCCAGATTCAATTTGCTCTTTCCAGCGGTAAATCGATTCAACCGCGGGCAAAATGTTCGCGCAGGCTGCGAGCTTTTTGGTGACGAGCGCATTCGAAATGTCCCGCGCGGTTTCCCGATCCGGAAAGGTGCTTAGCGCGAGAAGGATTTTTTCAGCCATGTGCTACGTGACACAGTCATTCCGAGCGAAGTCGAAGAACCCCGTGACATTACCTCACGCTACGATCGCGGGCTCCTTCGACCCCGAAAGCTTTCCGGCCTCAGGATGACGCGTAGATG
>DATDAJ010000163.1:0-6642 GCA_036525475.1 Candidatus Udaeobacter sp. | reverse complement strand
GGTTCGCTCCAGTTTGGAATTTGTCTCGTTCAAACGAGTATCGACTACTTCTTTTTCTTTTCGCGCCGTCTCCAGATCCCCGTGGGCCTTATCGAGTGCCGCTTGCAACTCAGCGACTTTGTCGCGCAAGTTCTTTGTGGCGACTTTGACTGAGGTATCCCGCGACCGCTCTGTGACGGTCTCCCTGGGTTGGGGCGCCAAGGCTTCGGGACCAGGCTCAGACCAGGCGTCACTCTCAGGCGCTGCGGGCGCAATGTCGGGCAACGGACTGGCGCTGGCGTTGAGTTGGGTTTGCCTTGTGATTCGCTCCTGAAGTCTCAAAATCCCTTCGCTGATCTTGCGCCCGCGATATTCCACAACCGCTGGCTGCCACTGAGCGTGCGATTTGCGCAGTTCCTCAATCAAGCTGCCGGCAAACCGATACTTGGCCAAGGCAGTCTTGAATCGGTCCTGGCGCTCGAGTTTTTCGCCCTGTTGCGCGGAGAGATAAGCTTTGAGGAAAATTTCGCTTGGATCGTCCTGTTGCGCGAGAGCGAGCATCGTTGCGGCAAAGAAAAATGCGGCCGCGAGCCAAGCCGCCCTGCATCGCGCGACACGATGCCCCGGGGCCTTACCTAACCGGCTGGGGAGAGATTTCCGGTCCACCGGCGCTGACAATTAGTGGGGCCGACGGGAAAAGTCGAGCCCTTTGTTTGCAAAGCAGAATGGGAATCCTAAACTCTGTTTCGCTTAAATTGTGGTGGCCGTAGCTCAATGGTAGAGCCCCAGATTGTGGTTCTGGTTGTTGCGGGTTCGAGTCCCGTCGGCCACCCGGTATTTTAGGTTTTCGAATGCCCATTGTCGATTTAAACGCAAAGATCGACAAGATTACATCCAATCGGAAATCTGAGATTGAAAATCGCAAATTTCACAGTGCCTGTAGCTCAACTGGATAGAGCTTCTGACTTCGGATCAGAAGGTTGGGGGTTCGAATCCCTCCAGGCACGTGTTGTTTGATTTGCCTGCATCATGAGGACCCACCGAGACGAAGAGTTCATGCGCGCTGCCCTGGCTGAAGCAAAAAAGGCACTCGGCCGGACAAGCCCCAACCCCGTTGTAGGAGCCGTCCTGGTCATTGATAATCGTGTAGTGGCGAAAGGACATCATACTGAAGCAGGCGGCGCTCATGGTGAGATTGATTGTTTACGCGATTTCGGGGCACCGATTCCCGCGCATGCTACGCTCTACGTGACTTTGGAGCCGTGTTCGACCGCCGGGCGCACTGCGCCGTGCACCGATGCGATAATCAAGGCTGGACTTAAAAGCGTCGTCATAGGCGCGATAGATCCAAATCCGCGCCACTCCGGCAGAGGCATTATCAAATTGCGAAACGCACGTGTCCGAGTGCGCGATGGGATCTTGGCAGAAGAGTGCACGCGGCTTAACGAAGCGTTCAACAAATGGATCGTCACGGGACGGCCCTTTGTAATCGCAAAATGCGGCATGTCTCTCGATGGACGATTGACGCGCCCGCCTGGTGAATCCCGGTGGATCACCGGAGTGGAAGCTCGACGCGACACACGTCAGCTGCGCGCACGCATGGATGCCGTGCTCATTGGAGCGGAAACCGTCCGAGCCGACAATCCGCGTTTGACTGTCCGCGGCGTGCGCCGGGCGAGGCAACCGTGGCGCGTTGTGCTGACCCGCTCAGGTCAGCTGCCACGCCAGACTCGCGTCTTGTCCGACAAATTCGCTGCCAGAACTTTGATCTATAAACGAAAATCTCTGGCATCGGTGCTGAAGGATCTAGGTAAACGCGGCATCACCAGCGTGTTGATCGAGGGTGGCGGCAAAGTTCTTGGTGAGGTGCTCGACAAGCGGCTCATCGACAAAGTGAAGATCTATTTGGGGCCGATCTTAACTGGAGGACCGGTAATCGCATTCCCCGGAGAAGGAGTAGAAAAAACTGCTGATGCGCTACGGCTGCGCGATATCGAATATGAGCAGATTGGTCAAACTGTCTCCCTCACGGGGTATCCGGACGTTCCGAGTGGCGAATAACTAGGAAACTTTCCAGCGATTCCCCTGTTAAATTAGTCGGAGGTGAAATCATGAAGAAACTTCTGTTAATTGCAGTCGTGGCCGGGGGTTTTATGGTCGCGGGGACGACGCGTTCTGATGCTCAAGTTTACTTCAGTATCGGCTTCGGGCCGGGCTATTACGGAGGATATTACCCTTACGGGAACTATTATCCGTACCGGTATTACGCTAGACCTTATTACCGATCCTATTATCGGCCGTACTACCGATATGGCGGCCATCGTTATTATCGCAATCACTATCGTTATCCCTATCGTTACCGGTACTAGTTTGACCGGAATAGCCACACCGGGCTGGCTCGACTATTTCGAGCCAGCCTAATTTTTCGAGCAGAAACTTCGCTGAGGAGATTCAGCGGCGCGAGACAGGCGGTTCTATTTTCTTACTTTGGCGAAGGCGCCGGTTTGGACACAGGGCTTTTGCCCGGCTCATCGATCTGGAATTCTTTTCTCAACTGCTGAATGAGTGCGGGTATTTCCTTTTGCCTCTCCGTTTGGATTTGCTGCCGGAGCGATTGTTCGACTTTTCGGCGTTCCTGAATGTAGCGAGATTCAAACCGAGCGCGCTCCTGTGGATTCAGCTGAAGACCCGAGTCGCGAACTGCCGCGTCTGCGTCGCGCGTCATAATCTGCCGTCGCATATCCTCGCGTTGACGCATTAGGTTGCGCTGCTCCGGAGTCATCTGCATCCAAAGCTGGGCGTTGCGCTGGAAATTTTGCCGGGCATCTGGCGGCATCGCGAGCCAGCGTTCCCTTACGCTCTGCCGTGAAGGTGGCCTCTGAGGCTGACCCGATGACGGTCCACGAGGTTGACTTGGCGGTGGCCCGTGAGGCGCTGCCATTTGCGCCGGTCCATGAGGTGCCGACATTGGCGGCGGGCGACCAACCGGGCCGCGATGTTGTTGTTGTGGCTGTGCTTGCGCGTAAGCGCAAGACAGAGCAAAAGCCGCCAAACCGACGAAGAACTTACAAGGTTGGCCTATCTTCCCACACACTATTTTCATCCCAGGCGATCAATGCATCCAGATCAGCCACGACGTCATAATCCTGTGGATCGATTTTAGCTACTACTTCTGAGTCGCTCGAAGACGTTGTCCGCGGACCCGGATAATGCGTGACAAAAGCAACCGCGACAAACACCGCTGCCACGGCCGACACTCCAACAACCTTTCGCATGCTGAACCAGTTCCGCGCCCACGCGAAACGGGTCGGTTTCTGCCGGATTTTTCTTAGGACATTCCGGGCAAAAAAAGGCGAAAGCGTGGGCTTAGGAAGCCGACCGAGAATATCCCACAGCTCTTTGTCATCTTGAGGTTCCATGTTGTCCATCCGATTCAACAGTCTGCATGCCTCGAAGTTGCGCTCGAACGCAGTCGAAAATTATATTCAAATTCCCGGCGCTTCAAGGAAACCTTCCAGCTGCCGAATCCGGGTTGGATGCCGCATTTTGCGCAAGGCCTTTGCCTCGATCTGGCGGATCCGCTCGCGAGTAACTTGGAACTGTCTCCCTACTTCTTCCAATGTGCGGCTGTATCCGTCGACGAGACCAAATCGTTGCTCCAGGACCTGCCGTTCCCGGTCCGTGAGCGTTTCCAAGACATCCTTAATCTTTTCCTTAAGCAAAACGATCGCAGTCATGTCGCTCGGATTTTCGGCGCCTCTGTCTTCGATGAAATCACCAAAATTGGTTTCCTCGCTCTCGCCTACCGGTGACTGCAGCGAGATCGGTTGCTGTGCCATCTTTAGCACGGCCCGAACCCGGTCCACCGGCAGCAAAACTTCCTCAGCTACGTCCTCAGGCGTCGGCTCCCGCCCGTATTCCTGGACCAGCTGTTTGTGCACGCGCAACAGTTTGTTGATCGTCTCAATCATGTGCACGGGAATACGGATCGTGCGCGCCTGGTCGGCGATGGACCGGGTAATCGCCTGACGAATCCACCAAGTCGCATAGGTCGAAAACTTGTATCCGCGCCGATACTCAAACTTCTCGACTGCCTTCATCAATCCCATGTTTCCTTCCTGGATCAGGTCGAGAAACGATAAACCGCGATTGGTATATTTCTTCGCGATGGAAATAACGAGACGAAGATTGGCCTCGACCATTTCGGTTTTGGCCTTGAATGCCTGGCGCAGCCAGCTTTTCAGCGTCCGATATTCCTCGGAATAATCGGAAACGGAGAACCACAGGCTTATTTCCAAATGGCGGATCTTGTTCTGAAGCTGTAACCGCCGTTTTTTGCTGCGAGGATTTTTGGCGAGCTCGGTCTGCAGATATAGCGACGTGTGATGCGCCTCGTCGGCGAGGTGCACAAATTCCTCGGTCACCCGCTGCTTTAGGTAAAAACGAGGATAAATCTTTTGCAGTGTCGCCATCGTTCTTTGAAGTGTCCTGCGCTTTTGTGACGCTCTTTTTGACAGATCGCGGACAACCTCGGAAAAGTGCCGATCGATCGATGCGCTCAATTGCTCCACCTGCTTACACAATCGTGGCAGGTTCTTCATGTATCTCTCACGGCTCTCGATTTTCTTATCCAGGATCACGCGATCGAATCGTTCCCGGTTTTCGATGAGTTTTTGGGCTAGTTCGAGATGACCACGCGCAACAAACCCGAAGCGACTGAGATGTTTTTGTACCATCGCTTCAGCCTCTTCAATTCGCTTCGAGATCTGGACTTCCTGGTCTCGAGTTAGCAGCGGAACCTGTCCCATCTGCTTCAAATACATGCGCACCGGATCATCCAGAATATCAACCTTCGGTGTCGCTCTGCCCTCTTCTTCCTCTTCCTCCTCATCGACGTCTTTTTTGCCGTCCCTGTACCGGTCAACTTCGGAAGCCTCAATGATGTCGATCTCCAGCCGGCGAAGACGCGTGAGAATCAGATCGAGTTCATCGGCGTCGGTGACTCCTTCCGGTAACGCCTCGTTCAGATCGTCGAACGTGAGATAACCCTGTTCTTTCGCCAGTTTGATCAGCTCTCGAATACGCGCTTGAACTTCCACAGAAGAATACAAACTCGTTACTCCGAGAGCCGGCATCGAAAGAGGTCCATTGTGGTTGCGTCCTTGTGACGAAGTCTTGGTACGCGTCCGCTTCCGAGAATTGAGTCGCGGCGGCTTGCTGTGATTTCCTTGCGAATTCAAACGTCTTTTCGGTACACTGCGGCCACGGCTGCTTTTAAGCCGACGAGCCGACGACTGTCGGCTGCTCCCCCTTCGTTTCGAATGCCTGGCCAAGTTTGTTTGGTTAAGAATTTGGTCTAGGACCTTCGGCCTGCCACACGGCAGTTGAAGACACCTAGGTGTCGCCCCTGCCGACGGGCCGAGGAAATTCGTGGAGCTGTTCCTGCAGGTCAAGAATTTGTTTTTGCAAATTTAGGACCTCACCAGCGCTCAACCCAGAGACTTTGATCCGGTTTTTCGCCGTCTCCAAACGACGACGCACCACACTTTGACAGGTCCCCTGCCACCACTTCTCGATCACTGTTTCTGTGGCTGCGGGCATCTTTTGCATCAGCCATGAGGAAATGAGCCGTTCTTCCTCTGGCGAAAGCGTAGCCATGAACGCGTTCAGCGACGCGACGTCATCCGGTTTGAGTTCGCTTTCCAAAATCCGGATCAGAATGTCCGTGTCCGGTACTTGCTCGAGAATCTCACGCCAGTTTTGCGCGTGAAGGAAATTGCGGGCGTCTACATCCCGCAACGCCAGCAAGCAAAGCATCACAATATCATGCGGTGGACTCGCCGCGGCGTGAGTTTCAGTTGTGCTCAAGTCCACACGGCCACTTGACGCGCGAGCGTGCTTTGCCAGAAGTGATTCGAAATCGGCAGGTGCAACACCGAGGCGCGCTGATGCTTTGCTAACCACCTCTCCCCGCAGGACAGGATCGTGTACTCGCGATACCGTCGCCGCTAAATTGCGCGCGGCTTGAATCTTTGCGCCCATGGAAGTCAAGTCGACACTCGCGATCTCTCGCTCGATCCAGTAATCAAAAAAATCTCGCGCGTTCGCGACGCGTTTTTCGAACTGTTCCTTCCCGTCGCGGCGAACGAGCGAATCAGGGTCTTCGCCCGGCGGCAACTCCACGACGCGGACGATAAAATCGTTTTCCAGCAGTGCATCGAGCGAGCGCTCGGCCGCTTTGGCGCCGGCTGCGTCCGAATCGAAGCACAGAACCACTTCGTCCGCAAAGCGCTTCAGGATGCGCGCCTGATTTTCTGTGAACGCAGTCCCCTGTGGCGCGACGACATTCGTGATCCCTGCCTCGAACAAGCTGATCAAATCGAGCTGGCCTTCGCACACAATCGCAGAGTTCGCTTCGATCAGGGCACGCTTGGATTTGTGCAATCCAAAAAGGACGTTGCCTTTTCTGAAAAGCGGTGTCTCCGGTGAGTTCAGGTATTTCGCCGCGCCTTCCCCGTCTTTTAGCAACCGGCCGCTGAACGCGATCACTTCGCCAACGTCGTTGCAGATGGGGAACATGATCCGGCCGCGAAACCGATCATACGAAGTTCGAGGGTTGAGGTTTGATGTTTGTTCGTCGTCCTTCGTTTTGATAAGGCCGCT
>DATDAJ010000162.1:0-4166 GCA_036525475.1 Candidatus Udaeobacter sp. | reverse complement strand
ATCGAGCACAGCTGCCCCCTTTCCGCTAAGCCCTGCTGCATTATCAATCAGCACCGGCACATTGTATCGTCGGCAAATTTGCAAGCTCTCGGAAAAATCCTGCCGCAATCCAAAAGGAGCGACGAGGATGACCGCGCCGCACTTCGACGCGCGCAAGGTTTTCTCTAGTAGTGCGACCGACAAGCACCAAGTCTCAAGATCTACATCTAAAACGCATGCTTTCGCACCAGCCATGATGACTGCAGACATGGTCGCAGGAAAGGTGAATGCTGGAATAAGGACAGTGCCACGCACGTCCAACGCGATGAGTGCCGCGCTAATGCCGGCGGTACAGTTGTTCGCTGTGGTGATGACCTCATCGGGATGACATAGCCGTGTGGTTAATTGGGTTTCAAGCTGCCGTACGACCGGTCCGAAATTCGAAAACCACTTCGCGCGATATGCCGGTTCCAGATACTGCACCCATTCTGCAACTGGAGGAATGGACGGGCGAATGAAGGGAAATCGGTATATTTTCGAATGCAACATGAAAGTTCGGACTTATGCCGAGGCAAGGGTCATAAATTCAGGGTTTTGCCGGTTAGCAACGAAGGACTTTGAGGTATTTCGCCGAACGCTTTTCGCATCATATTCTTCGGCAACGAAGTCGCCTGCAGCATTTTATCCCATCGAGCGTCTGGAAAACCCCGCGCCGTTTGCCGATAAAGAATTTGCGCTTTCTTCCGCCGCTCAGCTGGAAATCGTCACGCAGTAGTACCGCCGGCCGTTGACCTTGGTTTTTGTGAGAGCGAGCCTTGTTGTGCGCATAGTGACGAAAAGATGCGCTATTTGTCAACTGTTAGTCAACAGACTACACGCTCCCTTGGTAAAACGACGCACTGTCAATGCGCTGATGCGTTTACCGACACGCGCACACAATGGCATCGACCCGGCGCTGCGTTTTGGAGTTGCGCATCGCTCTGGCGCGAGGAAATTTCTCCTCCGTCAGGGGCTATGGATTGAGGACTTACAAATCCCGCCAGGGCAGGAATGCAGCAACGGTAGTATGATCCTCCTTGCCGTAGTTCTCTGGCGGGCTTCTTTTTGGTAAACCGCTTCACTCGGTCTGGCCGGTCCAGCGATTCGCAATGAAACTTCTCAAGATTAAAACGGCGCGCTTCTCCCAGATAACCGAAAAATGCGGTAAGCCGCAGGTCTACACGCTGTGGCAGAAGCCGTCCGCTGACCGCCACCTCCAATCGCAAATCAAAAGAACCCGTTTGATGACAATCCTGAAGAGCGAAAGCGGAACCGATTTCGGGATTGTCGGCTTTAAGGAAAGCAGGGAAGCGCAATATCTAATCTTTCCAAAATCACTAAAGCGCTTTGCGGAAAAGCGCATCATTGGAATCGATTGGGCGCTTGTCCGGGAGTAACCCGTTTAAAGACAGCTTTATCCAGGCGGCCACGCCAGTGCGCGTTTGCCGAGTAAATGCACATGCAGATGGGGCACGCTCTCACCTGCGTCCGGTCCGCAGTTGATCACGACTCGATAGCCGCTGGAGAGCTCCAACTCCTTCGCCACATTGCGCGCAACCAGAAGCAGTTTGCCGAGCAGCGCGGCGTCCTCATCGGTCGCGTCCGCGAGACGCGAAACGGCTTTTTTCGGCACGATCAGGACATGCACTGGCGCCTGGGGATCGACGTCGTGAAACGCAATCGCGTCCTCGTCTTCCCAAATGATCTTGGCCGGAATTTGGCGGGCGATAATTTTTTCGAAAATCGTCATGAACCCTAGCGTTTCATTAGCGCAGCGAACAATCAAGCCGCGCCCGATCAGTAGCGAACGCCAGTTTTTCGCGAACGAAGCAGACAATTTCTTCGCGCAATGCGTCGCAGGCACGCGTCCATGTTTTCGTGCCACGGAGATGCTTCACACAAACTTGCAGCGACGAAAGCCGAAGGTTGTCAGCGCCGGCTTCGATCAAGGCGTCGATTCGCTTTTCCAATAGACCGAAAAACGCAAGCTCGTAGCCCGCACCGGCACAATAAGCAATTTCCACCAACGAAATAGAAACGGGCGGCGGTGCGGGCGTAAAGTGCCGACAAATCTCCTTGTATCCGATTGCCTCTAACACGTCCCGCACCGTTTGCGACAGTTGGTTGAAAGCAACGACGTTTTCGTCATTTCGCAGGTGCAGATAAAAGGCAATGCTTTCGGTCACGTGTTCGGTGAGCCACCAGCCGGGGTAACCCGCTTCATTAGCAGCCCGGGTGAGCGCCGCGTGAAGCCAGTCGCGGTTGAACTCGAAAAGTTGTCCCGAGGTTGTCCGGAGATATGGAAATTCTTCCTTAAACGCGACCATGATTTTTGATTGCGCCCTCGCGCGAATGGCGGGCGACGTTCGCGTTCTCTTTCGTTGTCTCAGCGGGAAATAATTCCCGTTGCAGCGCATTTGGTTTTATTCGCCGTCCCAATGTGTGGATGGCATCCACGAATTGATCGACGTCCTGAAAACGCTGGTAAACCGAGGCGTAACGCAAGTAAGCGACCTCATCAATTCCGCGCAGCTTTTCGAGCACTCTCGCGCCGATCACCGAAGAGGGAACTTCGCGTCCGCCGGTCTCGAGTTCATGAACGATGTCGTTCACCATGTCCTCCAACGTAAGCAGACTCGTGGAACGCTTTTCAAAAGCTTTGGCGATGCTGGCAGCAAGTTTGCGACGGTCGAACGGCTCGTGTGTTCTGTTGCTTTTTATCACCCGCAGGTCCGAACGCTCGATCTCCTCGTAGGTCGTGTAACGGTATTTGCACTTTAGACACTGGCGGCGACGACGGATGCTGGAACCGTCGCGCGATTGACGGGAATCGATGACTTTATCGTCACGCGACCCGCATTTGGGGCAACGCATAGTGTCTGAGGCTAATTACCACACCATAAATTGTGGCGTCAATCTTTGTTTGATTGTTTTGTGGAGCTGTCGTGATAAAAGCGGCGAGGGCGCGCGCGCACTCCAAAGCTTTCGCAAAATTGGTTTGAGCTCGTTATTCGCACGCACATGCTTTTTGGAGTGCGTCCTCGCATCGCTTCTGATCGGGGATTCATCCCGTTGACGCAGCCAGTCCCGAACGTTACACCCGTTCCGATGCAAAATAGCAAAACACGCACCGCAACCCATGGCCCGTGGTTGGTGGGCCTGGGTGCTGCGCTGTGGGGAACAGAAAGCGCGTGGCGCATCCCGCTAAACGAATTATTTGACGCAAAAGTAATCGTTTTTTGGGAACACGTTTTCATCCTGATCATGTTCCTGCCGATTCTGATCTCGCGACTGGACGAAATCCCGAGAGTGCGAGCGCGCACATGGGGGTTTTTGATTTTCTCGGCGTTTGCCGGTTCCGCGGTGGGGACCATCTTTTTCACGCTGGCGTTGAAGTACGGCAACCCGACGGTGGTAAACGTGGTTCTGAATATTCAGCCCGTTATCTCAACGCTCGGCGCGTTCCTGCTTTTTGGCGATCGCCTTGCTCGCCAGTTCTTCCTTTACGCTGGGATCGCAATTGTCGCAGGCGTGTTTGTGTCGGTTGCGTATCCGACACAGATCGGAGTTTCATTTGAACGCGCGGGTCTGAACGTGGGGACAGGCTACGCCCTGATCTGTGCGTTGTTTTGGGGTCTTTCTACCGTCGCCGGACGCGGTGTAATGGTTGGCATGTCATTGCGACTCGCCTCGAGCATGCGCATCGTGATTGGACTCATTTGCATGACGCTTATTCTTTTGGTCTACGGAAAACTGAACGGCGCAGCGCTCTGGTCAGAAGCCGCGCAAGCGCATCCAGTAAAGGCCATCGTGTTGCTGTTTTTCCTCGCGTCGATTTCGGGCGGGATTCCGCTGCTATTTTATTTTCAAGGACTGCACCTCACCCGCGCATCCACAGCCGGTTACTTCGAAATGATGCAAACGCTCGCCGCAGTTTGCATCACCTGGGGTTTCTTCCACGCCAGTCTTCACCCACATCAGGTAATCGCGGCCGTCGTTCTGATTGCTGCGGTGGCGATGGTGCACCATATCCAACAAAAGGTCGAACCTCATAACTGATCGCTCTCCAAATGAAACTTATCCGCTGGCTGGTGATCATCTGCGTTGTCCTTCTGTTCGTTTACGGCGGATCGCCTTACTTTTCGTTT
>DATDAJ010000161.1:0-4677 GCA_036525475.1 Candidatus Udaeobacter sp. | reverse complement strand
TTCAGCACGCGTTCGGTGCTCCAATCAATTCGGTCGAACAAGTGATGATGCGGTTTCTTCACTCCAATCAAGTAATATCCCCCGTCCTCGGTCGGCCCGAGCACAACGCGATCCTCGCCCATGCTTAGAAGTTCAACGGCTTGTTGTAAATTTTTCCCGGGCACAGTTGGGCTGTCCGAATCGATCAGACATACCGATTCAAAACCGCACTTGATTAAATCCTCGACCGCGAAATAGAGACGCTCACCGAATTTCTCGCCGCGTTGCGGCAACAAGCTGAAATCGGCCGGGAGAATATCGGTGTAGACGGCCTCTGCGCCGATGGGTGTGTACACCGCGATTCCGGCCGCGCCTGTAGCCGCTTCGCTGTGCGAAGCGCCGGCGTGTTCGAATTGCATCTTGCTTGCGTCGCCCACAGGGCGACTGCTACAGACGCTCGAAATCGCAGCCGCGGTGTCGCGCAGAAAACATTTATTCAGTTCCGCTGCTTCCTCCGGCGTTAATGGTGGAACCAATCGCGTTTTCACTCGTCCGGCTTGTGGCGCTTTGGTCATGACGGCCAATGCGCAAAGACTCCGCACGCCGCGATCGGGACGATTTGGATAGAGAATGCGAAACGGGTTCATCTGTTAGTGAGAGAGTTTTTCACATCTCAAGAAGATGATTTGAATTTTCCTTCTAGAGAATTTCTTCTTCTTAGCGGCGTGAATAACAAGGATCTGTCTCGGCGCGTGCCCTCGCAAATCTGGGTGCAAATGAGCTGTTGATAATATCTGTGCGCTGCAACGACAAACCTTCGTTGTCGAAAACAAACCAGCAGTTGTTCAAGGTTATTCAAACTTATTAGCGAATTGCTCCGAAATGCTTTAACAAAGTCGGGAATGCAGAACGAGATCACGTTAAAGCGATGCGAGGACGCGTCGCACGCCTACAGCGCTTCGCACAAAAGTGAACCGCGCTCATTTTATTTCGCGAAGTTTTGGAAGTGCGCGCGCGTCCTCGCGCCGCTTTTGCTCTTGGTGAGTTCAGCAGTGTTCGGTGCCGAGGATAAACCACTTTGGAAAATCCAGAAGGTGCTCGCGTCGAAGAAATATGTCGACCTTACGCACGAGTTTGCGCCGGGAATTCCGCGCTGGCCCGGTTTTCCGGATGAAACGCGCAAAACAATTTATTGGTATGACAAGCGTCCCGACACGATGGGCTCCGGGTTTTTCTCAGAACTCTTCACGCACGTCGGTCAATGGGGCACGCACGTAGATCCGCCGGCGCATTTCGTTAAAGGCCTGCGCACTGTCGACCAGATTGATCCGAAAGAAATGCTCCTGCCGCTGGTCGTCATCGACGTGCATGAGGAAGCGGCGAAAAATGCTGACTACACACTCTCACTGGACCGCGTGAAAAAGTGGGAGAAAGATCATGGTCAAATTCCCGCCGGTGCTTTCGTCGCGATGCGCACGGATTGGTCGAAGCGGTGGCCTGACGCGGCAAAAATGGAAAACAAAGATGCAACCGGCGTCGCCCATTATCCCGGCTGGAGCCTCCCCGCGCTGAAATATCTTTACGAGGGTCGCAAGATCACTGCGTCAGGCCACGAAACCACCGATACCGATCCGGGGCTTGCCGCGAGTAAAGACGATTACTCGCTGGAGACTTACATCCTGAGCACGAATCATTATCAAATCGAGTTGCTCACGAATCTTGATCAAGTTCCCGAGGCCGGCGCGCTGGTCGTAGTCAGTTTTCCCAAACCGAAAGGCGGCTCTGGTTTTCCCGCGCGTGCGTTCGCGATTGTGCCTTAAATCGTGCGAATTGGCCGCGTTTGCCTCACCGGAGTTATAGCAACTGATAGGGGTCGACATCGACTGTCATGGTAACGTCTTCAGGCAAGGGCAGTTTCTCGAGAGTTTCGCGGACGAGGCGGCTTAGGCGCACGATGGCTTCGCCACGGATCAAAATGTGGAAACGGAATTGGCCTTGTAGTTTTTCCAGCGGTGCGGGCGTTGCATCGCCCAAAATGAATTCTTCGGGCAACGCTTCGCTTAAACGACGCTTCAAGGTTTCGGCTGAAAGTTTGGCGCGGCCTTCGTGAGCAGAACGCACGGTGATCAGGACCGCGTGTTTGAATGGCGGGAAATCGCAACGCTCGCGGAACTCGAGCTCCTGCTGGAAATAGCCGGCGAAATCATGGTGACGCGCAAATTGAATTGATGGACTGAATGGCGTGTAGGTTTGCACGAAAACTTCGCCGACTGTTTCACCGCGGCCGGCGCGTCCGGCCACCTGTGTGAGAAGTTGGAAAGTGCGTTCGCCGGCGCGGAAATCGGGAAGATGCAGGGCGAGATCGGCATTGATGATTCCGACAAGCGTTACGTTCGGAAAATGCAGACCTTTCGCGATCATTTGTGTGCCGACGAGAATATCGATCTTGCCGGTGCGAAAATTCCGCAACGTTTCGCGATACGCTTCTTTACGCGTCATCGAATCGGCGTCCATGCGGCGCACAACCGCTGTGGGGAAAATCTGCGCGACCGTTGATTCCACTTTCTCAGTACCGAAGCCGTGATAAATCAACGCGTCTTGTCCGCAGGCCGGACATTTCTTTGGAACGGCGGCGGTATGTCCGCACAAATGGCAGCTTAATCGGCCGGCCATCGTCTTCGGAGAAGCCGATCCACCTTTGGAAAAGTGCTGATGAAACGTGAGCGCGACACTGCAATTCGGACAATTGCGCGCTTCACCGCAATTGCTGCACAGCAGCGACGTGGAAAATCCGCGCCGGTTCAAAAACAAGATCGTCTGCTCTCGTTTCTCGAGACGACCGGCAATGGCTTGCGACAATCGCTCGGACAGAATAGCGGCTTTCTTTCCCTTCCGTCGTTCCTGGCGCAGATCGACAATGCGCATGAGCGGCATCTGCTTTTGGTCCACGCGCTGCGTGAGCGTAACGAGCCGGTACTTTCCGATCGTCGCGTTGTGATAACTCTCAAGCGACGGCGTGGCGCTGCCTAAAACGACCACGCATTTTTCGATCTTCGCGCGGACGACTGCGACATCGCGGGCGTGATATCGCGGCGCTTCTTCCTGTTTGTAGGTCGTTTCGTGTTCTTCATCGACAACTATGAGTCCGAGATTCTTCAGAGGCGCGAACACAGCGCTACGCGCGCCGATCACAATCCGGGCGCGGCCGGAATGAATTTTGTGCCATTCGTCGTGTCGTTCGCCCTCGGACAAATGACTGTGCAAAACAGCGACGGCATCCTGCGCTTCGGCGAACCGGCCTTTGAAACGTTCCACCGTTTGCGGCGTAAGCGAAATTTCAGGTACGAGAACAATTGCTGTGCCTCCTCTGTCGAGCGCCGCGCGGATGGCCTGCAGATAAATTTCCGTTTTGCCTGAACCCGTGACGCCGTGGAGCAAAATCGGACGCGCGTTCTCAGATGCGTCGAGTGCTTGCTCGACGTCGTTCAATGCGTGCGTTTGCTCCTCGTTCAGAACGAGATTCGACGTTGCGATGAACTGTTCGTCGCCATGCGGATCGCGCACCACTGCTTCTTCGCGTATCTCAGCCAGACCGCGCTTTGCGAGCGCGCGCAACGTCTGGTTATCGAGCGAGGTTTGCCGTAGGAGCTCCGCCGCGCGGATCGGTTTTTCGAGTTTCGAAATCGCCGCCAGTAGTTCCGCCTGTCGCGGCGCGCGTCGTCGCAATTTCTCGAAGTCGGCTTCGTCGAGGCCACGCGCGGGTTGCACGAATAGCTGTTTTTTCCAGCCGACTTCAGCGCGCCGGATCACTTGCGGCAGCATACTGCGCATCACCGTTTCGATCGGACAGCAATAGTAGGTGCCGATCCAGCGCGCCAGTTCGAGCAACGGCTGGCTCAAGATCGGCCCATCGCCGATAATCGCTTCAATGGGCCGGATGCCTTTGGCTTCGCTCTGCTCAAGGATCGCAACGACTGTTGCGAGCGCCGATTTATCCCTAAACGGTACCCGCACGCGCGAGCCGACCCCGGCGCGCACGGCTAAATTTTCCGGCAACGAATAATCGAGCTCGCGATGAATTGCCCGATCAACAATGACGCGGACGTAGCGCGTCCCATGCTCATGATTCATGCTCGTGCTCGTGCCCTTAATTTGTAATCGGCTATTGTAGCATGACTTAAATGATACAGTTCCTTTTCAAATTGATTCTCTGCCTATTGCTGGCAATCGCTGCGGCCTTTGCTTATGTCGCAGTGAAATCGGGGGATCCGCTGTACGCATTATACGAATGGATGAGCCCAGCCCGGTTTCATCAGTACGATCGGCTTATCGGCAGCGTTGCGTTGGAACATCATTTGGATCCGATGCTGGTGAAAGCCGTCGTCTGGCGTGAGAGCCGATTCGATCCAAAAAAGCGTGGCAGCCATGGAGAGCGCGGCCTAATGCAAGTGAGCGAAGTAGCGGCCAACGAGTGGGCGCGCGAAAACAAGATCGCCGGTTTCAATGTGGATCAACTTTTCGAACCAAAGACAAATCTGGAAGCGGGCACCTGGTATTTGCATCGCGCCATGGAACACTGGAACCACCAGTCCGATCCAACTCCTTTCGCTTTGGCGGAGTACAACGCCGGCGCCAGCCGTGCCCAGCGTTGGAGCGGTGGAAAGGGGGTTGCTGAGATACCGGAACAGCAGTTTCTGC
>DATDAJ010000160.1:0-5358 GCA_036525475.1 Candidatus Udaeobacter sp. | reverse complement strand
AATCCTGTATTGGGTGACAAAATCTACGCGCCGAGATTCGCTAAAGATTTTCCGCGCCAGATGCTGCACGCATGGAAGCTCGGTTTTCGTCACCCGCGCACTGGCGAATGGAAGCACTTTGAAGCTCCATTGCCTGACGATTTCAAAGAAGCGGCCGCGACAAGCGCAAAGAGGTAAGGGCAAAGCGCCCACCTAGCCGTCACAGCTTGCGAGAGAAGCTGGTGATTTTGCGGCTCTCTTCCGTCTCATGTTTGCTATAATCACTCATAATCGTCTGCTCGTGTTGCCTTCCGGAAGCGAGGAGTGCAATCATATGTTCGGGCTTTACGCTTGCCGCTTATCTCTTTGCTCTTTCGTGCTCCCCCCTCGGCACCATCGCGCTCGCCAGCATGGTTTGCACGACTTCGCCACGCTGATTGGTCGTCACGTTGCGCAACCGGATGATCCCGTGGCCAGGCCGGGATCGTGAGGGGCGCAATTCAAGAATCTCGGTCTCCACCGTGAGCACGTCGCCAGGCCGCACCGCATTCGGCCAGCGCAGTTCATCCACGCCAAGACCGATTGCGCCCTCGGCGAAGTTCAGCGTTTTCACGAACAGGCGCATGGTCATCGCCGCGGTGTGCCAACCGCTGGCAATCAATCCCTTAAAAATCGTTCGCTCGGCACGGTTGCGGCTGAGGTGAAACATTTGCGGATCAAACTTGTGGGCGAATTCGATGAGCTTCTTCTCGGTCACGCTCAACGGGTCAGATTTGAACCGATCACCTGTTTTCAGATCGTCGAAATATCGCTCCTTCATGATAAGAATGGCCGAAGCACATTGTTGCGTGATCGGTCACAGTCGAGCAATAAATAAGTGAAGGCGTCGACACGTACCTGCTCATGCTCGGGCGATCGTACGAAATGAGTTTTGTTTCGCGCGCTTGAATGGTGCGAGAGAAGGCTCAAACTTCATTTCATGGCCCAGGTTCCTCTGCGCAGTCCCTCAGAGAAAGTAGGCGGCATTTTTTATTTCGCTCGGATGCTCGACAAAATCCGGCTGCACACCAAAGGCGAATTGCCGTCAGATTATCACGACAATCTGGGAAAAGGTTTTGATGAAAAATGCGTGAAGTTTCTCCGCGTCGACTACGATGAGCTGGTCGAGCGCGTCAAAAAGGGCGGCACCGATGAGGAAATTTTGGATTGGTGCTTCACAGTCGGCCGCGAACCATCTGAGGACGACATCTATGTTTGGAACGAATTCATGCGGAAGCGCGGCTGGAACGACGAAGTTTCGGAAATGGTGGAATGCCGGAAAGCCGAGGCAGGAATGACGGACCGTTCCGATATTCAGACCTCATTCCAATTCATCGATGCCGATGAAGGGCGTCTGCCGAAATCCGAGTAGAGTCGGCACGCCGCGCAGTCGGGCGACGCAGCGTGCCGCCGCCACCCTTTCTATTCCTCCAAGGTATCGATTCGTTCGGCCAGATTAAAATCAAGCTCCGTCAAACCGCCTTTGCTGTGCGTCGAAAGCATCAGACAAACCTTGTTGTAGCGGATATCTATGTCGGGGTGATGTTCTTCTTCCTCAGCCACCTCAGCGACCCTGTCGACAAAATCGATCGCATCGACAAAATCATCGAATTCGAAAGTGCGCTCGATTTGGTTTTTCTCCAATTCCCATTCCGGGATCTTTTTCATGCGATCCTTCAGTTCGCTTTGTTTGATCAAGTCAGCCATAACGGGACAACGAGTATCACCCGAAAATCGTTTTGCAACGGCAAATCGAGCGCCTAAAAAGCAAGTATTCGGCGAAGGTTTCGGACCGAGTCGAAGACTTCCACTGCGCACTGTCGCGCTTGCTTCGACAGCCGCGACCAATCGTGCAGCACCTCGCGAACCGCGGCCTCCGCCTCGGCGACGGACCGGATAAAACAGAATCCGTTTTCGGCCGGGAGATAACGTTGTGCACCGGTGTCTTCTGTAATCACCGAGCGACCCAACGCCAAAAAAGCCGCAGCGCGATCGCTGACCCAGCCCGTACGCCAGGCCACGTCGACGCCCTTAATCGCGGTGAACTCCGCAAGCGCGGTGGCGAGATAGCGGCGGTACGTCCCAGGCGTGCGGGCGACGCGGTGCGGATCGGCGATTTGCCAGCCGAGCCGGCGCAATCGTTTTCGTTCGGGATCGTCCGCAGCGATGTTCATCGCCAGCTCAAACCGCGCCTCGGGCACGCGCGTTGGAACACTTAGATAAGGTTCGAAGGCAAATCGTTTGGACAGATCCGGAAATTCGCCGGCGACCTCCACCGCCCCACCCCAATACCATTGCCCGACTGTTGTGAATTTCGGTGAGCGCGGCCGCGATTGTGGCCGGAACAGTTTCGTGTCCACGAGCGGATAAAATGTTTTCCAAGCGAGCGCCGATTTCGGCAGCCCGCAATCTTGTCCATGCACATTGAGGCCGATCGTCCAAAACTCGTGATGGTACGACTGCCCCACTTCCATTTTCGTCATCCAATAAAAAATTTCGCTCGGGTCGAGATCGCAGAAAATGCGTCGCTCAAATTTCAGGAGCAGCGGCGGATGAATCGAATATGCTAGATTGAGCAGGGCATTGGGTCCGCTAAGGCGCTCGAGTAGCTCGCGTTTGGATATTCCGATGCACTGCAGCGAGTCCAGATCGTGCGTATCCGCTGCCGGCTTCTGGTAAAGCAAACAATATCGCCCCGCCAATCCGTGTGCCCGCAGTTGCCTCTGGAAATTCCTGATCTTTGATCGGTCCGCGAGGACATTGTCCATGCCTGGCAAAAGCTCCAGCCAGATAGCATCGAGCTTGAGTCGCCGGAGCCCGAGCATCCATTGCAGCGGAACCGAAAAATTGCCGCCGCCTTCCCGATACTTCGCAGCAAAGCCGCAACCCAAAAAGATCGTCACGCGAGCAGAATGGTCTTTCTGCTCGCGTGCTCAAGCTTCAAAGATTCTCTAGTTTTAGAAGATGCGATTGTGCGGCGGCATCTTCGCTGTTCCCGGGAACACACGCCCCGGCTCCGCGCGGTGATCGCAGAGATGGGCGTTCGGCACCGGGGTCACTGAATCGAGGAACTGCGGCTGTCTCCGTACCTTCATCCGCTGCTCCAGATCATAAGCGAGGCCAATCAATTTTGGTTCGCGCAGGAAGGTGCTGTACATCAGCATTCCCGCGGGCCTGCCGCTAGGAGGACGGATCCCCACGGGAAGCGACAAGTTCGGATAACCCGCCACGGCTGGTCCGGTCGAATTCGTGAGGTGCGGTGCGACGATTGCATCCAGATTGCGCGTGGCGAGTGCATTGTCGATGCCACGGCGAGCTAAATACTGGGCGCGATTTCGCGCGTGAACATACATGGGATTGGTGGGATAACCGATCGTCTGTTCCGCGAGTTCAAAGATCTCCTGACCGTAGTAAACCAGTTCTCGCTTGCAATGTACTTGGTTGAACCTAATCAGGTCAGCCAACGTTCGCATGTTGGTGTTCGTGAGCGTTGCGAGGTACTGCGCGATTTGCACTTTAAATTCGTAGAGCAACGCGGTGAACTCGTCGTCGGTATATTCGAATACGTCACCGGTATCGCAGTCGACGATGGTTGCACCCAAGTCTTTCATTACTTCCAATGCGTGCTCTGCAAACCCTACCGTAGAGAAATCGCCGGGAATACCGCTGCCGTAGTAACTGTAATCAAAATAGCGAACGTCGCGTCCGATCCGTGCGCCTTGCAGTGCGCCGCGTCGCAGGAACCGCGTATAGTCATCGGGTAAGGGCTGACCAATTACGCGACCGAAGGGCGACTGCAATGCATTGAGAAGAATCGCAACATCGGTGACGCTGCGGCCCATTGGCCCAGCCGTGTCCTGTTGATGAGAGATTGGAATTATCCCTTGTTGCGAAACAAGACCAAGAGTCGGTTTCAAACCAACGATACACTCGACGGCGGATGGTCCAGTGATTGATCCATCTGTCTCAGTGCCGACTGCGACCGAGCACAAATTCGCGGCGACGCCATTTGCGGAACCGGAACTGGAACCCCATGACGTGTAGCTCAAGTTATATGGGTTGATTGTGTCTCCGCCCCGCGCACTCCAGCCGACCGCGAGAGGATAAACGTTGTCAAACCCGCGAAAGTTTGCCCATTCTCCCAAGTTTGCTTTGCCAAGGATCACTGCGCCGGCATTGCGCAGCCGGCGAATGATGACTGCATCGCCCGGCACAACGCTACCGACCAGCGCCAGCGACCCGGCAGTTGTTTGCATCATCTGCTCATTCCCGTTACAGGCTTCAGCTTCCGTCGCGATGTTGTCCTTGACCAAGACAGGAATTCCGTGGAGCGGACCACGAAGGTGTCCGTTACGCCGCTCCTCATCGAGTTCCTGCGCGATGCATACGGCGACTGGATTTGTTTGGATTACCGAATGCAGCAACGGATTGAGCGACTGGATACGTTCCAGGTAGCCCCTCACCAAGTGCGCACTGGTCAACTGACCCGAAGCCATTGCGTTCTGAAGCTCGGGGATTGTCGCCTCAACAAATTGGAATCCCGCCGCAGCTGAAGCAGACCGCGAAACGAGCGAAGTTAATCCACCGCCTAACAGCGCCGCGCTGCCGAGAGCGGCCGTCCCGATAAATTTGCGGCGTGTGATGCTGTCGTCCAAGTCGGTACGATCAGAGTCTTGCTTGTTCATGGTATTCTTCGGTTAAACGCTGTTTCGCGAGTGAACAGACGTGAGGTTATGATTTGTTTGATGTGACTGAAAAACGTCCGTTCCGCTTGGTTCGGATTCGAGCCCAGGTGCTGTTCGCGATGCAAACTCCATAGCCCTACTTAAACTAATCGATTCCAATACTTAAATCGGTTCGAAATTCTGTCCGCTTTATTTGACCGCCCCGCCGTTCCCCCGCAAATTACCGCTCTTCACGGGCGCCCGTAGCTCAACTGGATAGAGCATCTGACTACGGATCAGAAGGTTAGTGGTTCGAATCCTCTCGGGCGCGCGCTCTTCTCCGCTTTCATTGCCCTTATATTGCCCTATCTTGGCGCCAGACTCCCATGCCCGTGTGAAACTACGAGTCCCATGCCTGCACATTTGAACCACGCACAGATGTTTTTGTCTGCCGCGTGGGCAACGTGATTGAAACCCAAGGGCACATCGGCGATGTCAAAGTATGTCATCGACGATTCCTGCACACGTTGATCTGCGCGAAAGCGACACGCGCAAAGGTCGTCGCCTTGAGTATTTCACGCTTGGCTGGAATCTCACCGAAGCAGTTGTTGGTATCGGTGCGGGTGTCATAGCTGGCAGCATCGCGCTCGTTGGTTTCGGCGTGGATTCGATTATT
>DATDAJ010000159.1:0-4205 GCA_036525475.1 Candidatus Udaeobacter sp. | reverse complement strand
GTCCTGATTTGCTTCGAAGTGTGTTTGAATCAGTGACAAGTAAATACACCGACCGCGACATCGGAGTGCACCTCCATAGCGCGCCCGCACAGGCTGAATCGAAAGTACTCGCCGCGTATGACGCCGGCTGCCGCCGTTTTGATTCCGCCATTGGCGGATTGGGTGGCTGCCCATTCGCGCAGAATGCACTGATTGGAAACATTCCTACAGAACGCCTACTCGCCGCTTTAAAACAGCGCGGCGTAGAGTTGCCGGTCAGCAATGCGTTCCAAAATGTTGTGTCGCTAAACTCGCTTATCGCGGCTGACTATTCGTAGGCGAATCAATACAGCCGTCCCATGCATCGCTTCTACGTCATGCCAGAGAACTGGGACCCTCGGAAACTCGCGTTACGCGGCTCCGAAGCCCATCACGCGCGCAACGTCTTGCGCATGCAAGCCGGAGACAAGCTCGTCCTCTTCAACGGAGAAGGCCACGAACTCACGGCAGAAATTACCAGTGTCGCCGACCACGAGATGCGGTTGCGAAAATTGCACGAAGCGGAAACGCAGCCGCTGCGGTGCCGGATCGTCCTGGGACAGGCAATTCCAAAAGGAAAAAACATGGACCTCATTGTGCAGAAGGCTGTCGAGATTGGTGCAGCCGAAATTGCACCGATCATTTCCGATCGCACGATCGTGCAGCTCGATTCAGAAAGCGCTTCGCAAAAACAGACAAAATGGCAGCAAATCGCCATCGAAGCGGCCAAGCAATGCGGCCAGAATTGGCTGCCGCGCGTTCACGCTCCGAAAAAATTAGCCGAATTCTTTTCAACATCGGAACAGCCATTCGACCTTCGCCTGATCGGATCGCTCCAGCCCGATGCGCAGCAATTAAAAAAAATTCTGGAAACCTATTCGAGCGAGCACGGTGATCGTCCTCGAAACGTATTGATGCTGGTTGGGCCTGAGGGCGACTTCACTCCTGCGGAGCTTGCGCTCGCGCGTCGGCACGGTTGCCAACCGATCACACTCGGCCCAATTATCCTGCGAGTAGAAACCGCGGCAATCTACTGCCTGAGTGTTCTCTCTTACGAATTGCTCATCTAAATTTGGCGCGGTCCACCGTTCCGAGCGAAGTCGAGGGATCCCATGATGCTTGGAAAAGGGACACCCTTTCGGTAATTCGCCCGTGCGCGGGGAATGGATCCCGCATTTACCTCGACAGGCTACCTCGATTTCTGGGAAGCTCTGTCGCATGAAAACAATCCTTCGACCACTCCTTGTCACAATCACTCTCGTGCTCGTCTGTGTTGTCTTTTTCCAAAAAGCATGGGCAGTTCTCCCGCCGCCGGATGGCGGTTATCCCAACTTCAACACGGCGGAAGGAACCAACGCGCTTAAAAATCTCACCAGCGGCGGCGCTAACACAGCTGCTGGTTGGTATTCGCTGTTTACAGACACTACCGGCAGCTTCAACACCGGTGTCGGCGCGGGAACGCTGGTACTGAACACGGGAGACGAAAATACGGCCATCGGCACTGCCGCCCTTTTACTCAACACCGCCAGCGGCAATACAGCCGTTGGCTCAAGGGCACTTCTCAACAATACCACTGGCGGCACGCTGGCAAACATCCAAGGAGCGGATGTAGGTCCCAACGTGGCTATTGGGCAGCAGGCTCTTGAAAGTAACACTGTTGCCAGTGCCAACACGGCTGTGGGTTACCAGGCACTTCATAGTTTCACAACCGGGCCCGTCGGGTTGGAGCAGCTCGGCGTTTCCACGGCTGTCGGTTTCCAAGCTCTCGCCAATGCCACGGGTGCAGGCGCGGGCAATAGCGGATTTGGCTACCAAGCACTGCTTAACAATACCGATGGTGCTGGTAACACGGCCATTGGCCTCGGCGCGCTATATGCAAACACGACTGGCGGCGGCAACGTGGCTGTCGGCAATAATGCGCTCTCTAACAACACCGGCGACGGTAATATTGCCTTAGGTTTCAATGCGGGGGCTGGCGTTACTACAGCCAATAACGTTATCTCTATCGGCACGTTCGGCACGAACGTGAGCAACAGCTGCTTTATCGGCAACATCTACTCCAACGTGCAGCCCGTTGTTGGAACTGATCCGGATTCAGTCACCGTGACCAGCAGCGGCAGACTTGGCCGCGGTAACGTATCCTCGCGCCGGTACAAACACGACATCAAGCCGATAGAGAAGGCCAGCGAAGCACTCTACGCGCTCAAGCCCGTCAGATTCCGTTATAACAAGGAATACGATACAACGCAGACGCTTGCCTTTGGGCTGATCGCCGAGGAAGTGGCGGAAGTGTATCCCGATCTGGTGGGACGCAATCCCAAGGGCGAGCCCGAATCGGTCCGCTACGACCAGGTGAACGCGATGTTGCTTAACGAGTTTCTTAAAGAGCACAAGGCGTTCATCGAAGAGCAGCGAAAGGTGGAGAAACAAGGGCACAAGATTCAGGAACAAGAAGCCACGATCGCGCAGTTAAAAAACGAAGTGAAAGCGCTCGTTGCGCACGCGAAAGAGCAGGATTCAAAAATTCAAAGGGTAACTACCACGATCGAGTTGGTCACAGGTGCGCAGCTCGCTAATGTTCCGTGACGTGAAGGTGCGTGCGCTCCCCGCGGAGCCTACTCGGCCACTCCCGCTGCCACGGCGGATTCGCTCGCAAGCTCGGGCGGGGGCGTCGTTTGGTCTGGCGGCGCGGGCTCGATCGAAATGATAGTAAACTGCGCGACGCTGTCCTCAGTATTTAGAGAAACAGTTTCGCCAACCTCATGACCGAGCAGGACTTGGCCGATGGCCGTTTGGTACGAGATAATGTGGCGATCGGGATTGCCGTCCCATGCGCCCAGGATCGTGTATGTCTCTTCGTTGTTTGTTTCTCCATTGCGCAACGTGACGATCGTGCCGATGGACACGCGCGACGTGTCCGGATTTTCAAATGACGTGCCCCTCGCGTCGTGCAGCATCTGCTCCAGCTCGGCTTTGCGTCGCATCAGCACGCTTTGCATTTGCTTCGCTGCTTTAAATTCAAAGTTCTCGCTCAAATCTCCGTAAGACCGGGCAATTGCGATCTCCTTCGTGTTCTCGGGAATTTTTACTTTCACGATCTCTTCGTATTCCGCCCTGCGTTTTTCCAAACTGCTCCAGGACACAATGAGCGGCGCAGTTTTTTCCTGCGTTTCTGCGCCGGCGATCATGGTTTCCAATTCCGGATAAACTTTGACCATCCGTGCCAGGAGCGATCGTTTGGTTAACTCATCGAATAGCGGCGTGACCTGGAGGCGCCGCATCGCATCGCGCGCCAGGCCGACATCGACCCTTTTGAACATCTCCCCAAGCAATTCCCGATCATCAACCAATGCTTTCAGCAATCTGCTGGCGCGACCGGTAGAATAATGCTGTTCGCGCTCGAGCGCGGCGAGGATCGCCCACAGCAAATCCGGGGTAATCAGATCGCCCCAATTCTTTTTTTCGCCGCACAACCAAATGAGCATCTCGCTCGTGGCTGAATGTTCGCGAATGCTTCGCTCCAGCATCATCCGAAGCTCGGCGTGTTGTCCGGTTTCGTTCAAGATGCGCGGAATTTGCGCGACCATTCGACCGTGGCTCGCTTCCATGAGACGCAAGGCCCGCTCTATCCAGCCTGCTCCAAGCGCGGCCGGCAGCGCTTGCAAAACGCGTTTCTCTTTTGCTGCTGGCAAGTTTGGCAAGATCAATGTCAGACGCTTTTCCTCTTCCACAATTAATTTGGCAAGAGTCAGACCTATGTGTGTGGTGTGCAGTGACGGAACGCGCGCGAGCAATTCATCTCGCGCAATGATGAGTTCGAATGCCAGCTCAGGATGCAGTTTCTGATTGCGTGCCGCTGCATTCTCGATCGCGACGACGATCGGCTGAAGTTGTTTTTCAGGTTCCTTGAATTGCTCGTAAGATTTTATGATCTCCTCGAATGCCGCAATTTGTTGCTTCGGCTGCCTGGCCTTGTTGAATGCCGCCAGCATCTCGTCGGCGTGCGACACTCCTTCGCCACGGATTTCGATGGGGTCCGTCTTTTTTGCAGGAATGGAGAACCCGCCGCTTGCTTTAAGCGCTTTCCTGGTTGATTCCCACCAGCGTTTCCACTCCGGTTCGGTGAAGACATCGCCAATGAGCCATTCTCCGATCTCCTGTGTGCTGGCCTTGCCGTCCAAGCTTTC
>DATDAJ010000158.1:0-4117 GCA_036525475.1 Candidatus Udaeobacter sp. | reverse complement strand
GAGCTGTACATTGAATTGGGAAACGCTCCCGAGGCACGCCAGCTTTTGGAGCAACTGCAACCAGTTTCCGTTGCAGAACGGCGTGAGCGGCGTGTGTTGCGCGGGCGTCTCGAACTGATTTCGCATCGGCCGGAGCGAGCGATCGAGATGTTTGCGGCGATTTTGAAAAGGCCGGAGGGAACGCCCCATCCCATTCTGCTCGCCGCGCTCTTCGGCATCGCTGAAGCGCATTTGCAGCTTAAAACGCCTGAGACCGGAGATGACGTACTCGAGCGCTTCATCGATCGTAACCACGCAGACCCTGATCTTCCGCTGCTATTCGCAAAGCTCGATGAGCTGTATCGCGCCGAATACAAACCGTCGCGCAATGAACTGGAAAAGTGGGTCCGCAGGCCAGAACAGCCCCGGCGAACATTCGCGCGCTGGTATCTTGCGCGGCTGGAGATTCGCGCAGGCCGCAGAGAGCGGGCACGCCAATTGTTCACAGATCTGCGACAGACAGAAATCAAAACGCCGACCATCGCCCCTGCTCTCGTCGAGTTTGCCGAATTTGAAATTAATGACGGCCTCTTTGATGAAGCGATAGCAATCCTGGACGATGCGCGCCTGTTGCGGCCCGACCCGGCCTTGTTGACCCGGATCGATTTCTCATCTGCGCGAGCGCAGTATTCGGCGAGACGATTCGAGACCGCAATAGCTTCTTTCGAGCAAATCGCGCAGCGCGATTCGCGTTGGGCGAAAGCCGCACTGTTTAACGCATCCAGCGGCTGGCTGCAGGTCGGCAATCACACTCGTTTCGTCGCCGATTATAACCAACTGGAAAAACAGGGCGGCGACGAACAATCGCGCGCCGATTTGCAATTGGAGGAAGGTTTAATGCAGGCTGCCAAAGGCGACAAAAAAGCTGCGACATCTTTGCAGCGATTCATTCGTGATTTTCCAAAGAATCCGCGGGTGTCGGAGGCTTGGGTGGCCTTGGCCGAGTTGGCGTTTCATTCCTCGTCGCCACGCCTGGATGAAGCGCGAAAAGACCTGGATCACGCTGTCGAATCCAGCCCCACCGCTGCTGCCGCTCAACGCGCCGATTATCTTCGCATCTGGGTCGAAGAAGCAGCCGGCGGAAACGAATCGAATGTCATTGAGCTTGGAAAGCGATTTCTCGAGCAGCATGGCGCGTCGCAATTCGCTCGGGAAGTTCGAATGAAATTGGCCGAGCTGTACTATCGTCGCCAGGACTTCGCAAATGCGCAGACGCAGTTTGAAATTATCGCGCAACAGAATCCGAATGATCCACTCACAGAAAAAGCGCTCTTTTTCGCAGCAGAATCAGCCATGTCGAGCATGAGCGAGCATACCCTGGATCGTGCCCTCGTTTTATTCGATCAAGTCGTGCAGAAGAACGGCGCGATGCGATGGGCTGCGCGCAACGAACAAGCGGTGATCGAGCGCAAGCTAGGCAAACCTAAAGACGCTCTCGCCTTGTATGATGAAGTGTTGAAGAGTGACGCCGGCGCATCCGAAAAACGCGAGGCGCTTTGCGGGAAGGGCGACATTTTCTTCGAAGCTGGCGCAACCGACCCGAGTAGTTATCAACGTGCCATTGAGGCCTACGACCAATTGGCTGCCGATAAAGAGGGGTCGATTCATTGGCGCAGCCAGGCGCTCTTTAAAAAAGGATTATGCCTGGAAAAAAAAGGCGATCGAGCCGGCGCGCTGGCGACGTTCTATAAGATTCTGGAGGACGAATCGCGCCCCGGTGAGCGCCGCGAGTTGTTCTGGTATTACAAGGCCGGATTCAACGCAGCGCGATTGTTGGAGGAAGATTCGAAGTGGGAATCCGCCGTCGCGATCTATGACAAGCTCGTCGCAGCCGGAGGCGGCCGTAGCGAAGAAGCAAAAGCGCGTCTGAACAACATTCGCCTCGAACATTTTCTTTGGACGGATTGAAGCAGTCCTCGCCGAGGATGGTAAAGTGGGCTGGCCTAAAAATACGAAGTGGATTGGGGAATAAGCTTGCTTAAGTTCGCAGCGGGTTCAAAATCACAGCATGGGAAAAGGAATCAGACTGAGTCGCGGGTGCGGCTGGTCGGTCCGATTTGCAATAGGGATCTTCGCCCTTGCATTCTGCACATCAGCATTCGCTGATGATCGAAGCAAGAATGTAGTAGCGCTGCCATCGCAGCCACTGCCTGCCAAGCAAACAAAGAAAATTTGTTACGTGGTAGCTGGTGGTTCGCGCATTCCGCAGCGATGCGATCGTCTCTCTGCAATTCCGACTACTGGCACCCACATGGACATTTACGGTCGCCGTCCGGGCGGATACTAAAAGGTCGGACGGTTATGGCGGGCGAATACTGTGCTGCCCGCACGGCAGCACGGACGAGAGATTATATTTTCCTGCCATCAGCCCATCACGACAGGTTTCGCCTGAATTGCTCGGCGAAATCTAAAGCGAGTTAGGAAAACGTTTACGCGGCAGTCCTGGCGCTCCCGCTCGTTAGGCAAGATTTTGCCGCCGCGATCACTGCCTTGTCGTCATTATCTGTGAGCCCCGCCAGGAAACCGCGAATCCGACGGAACGATTGACGCAAAAACAAATCTGCCGCCGAGTGGTCCGGCGATACTGCATTGCCATTTCGGCCTGCGAATTGAATCTCTCCATCGATGCGGCTCAGCACACACGTCGAAGCAAAAAGATCCATGGCCGCGTTCGCGATCCGTTCCTGGACAAGCTGCATATCCAGAATCGGCTCACGATAGGTGATCAACGCGCGATTAACGGCAAAATTAAAATGCCGGATCAACCGGCCCAGTTGCCGCGCCTGCGCCCGAAGCTGTTCGCTTTGCACGGGCACGTCAGGCACAAGAACGGTTGCGCTGAGGCGGTTCTTTCCGGCCACCCACGCTTTGCTCATTCCATTGCGCGACGGCTTCATCATCGTGTCGTAAATTTCTTTGAACTCCATTCCCGGTCCGCGCATCCCGACTAGCGCTATGAACGAAGTGAGCACTTCATTCGCCCCCTCGCCGATTTGGTTAATCCGCGCGTCCCGCAACATTCTCTCCAACGGCAGATCGGTGAAGTACGCCGAGCCGCCGTAAATCTGGAACACGTCGTTGATACATTCCCAGAGCCGTTCGGTCGTGAACACTTTCAACATCGCCGTCTCAAGCATGTAATCCTCAAGGCCGCGGTCGATGAACGACGCCGTGACTGTGGTCATCGCTTCCATGGCGTAAGCGTCAGCTGCGATCCGTGCGATCTTCTTTTTCACCAACTCGAATTCGCCCAGCGTCTTGCTGAATTGTCTGCGGGTGTTCGCGTGCGCGACTGCCAATTCCAAACAGGTTTTGGCTGCGCCTGTGCAGCACGCGCCGAATGTGGTACGTCCAAAATCGAGCACCGTCAGCGCAACCTTCAGACCTTTGCCTATCGGGCCGAGAATATTTTCTTTTGGTACTTTGACGTCACGCAACGCGAACCGGCCAGTGGCCGTGCCTTTGATTCCCGTTTTGGGCATCCGTGCCTCAAGCATTTCGAAACCCGGCATGTCCGGCGTCACCAGAAACGCAGTGACAGCAGTTTTATCCGAGCCGGGCACAGGAGTGCGCGCCATTACCGTGAGCTCATGCGCAATCGCAGCGTTCGTGATGTACCGCTTCTCGCCGTTCAAAATGAAATGCGAACCGTCCTCGCTGGGACGCGCTTGCATTTGCACGTTTGCCGCGTCAGATCCGGCTTCCCTTTCGGTGAGCGCGAACGCGCCGAGTTGCTCGCCAGTTACCAATTTAGGAAGCCATTTCTGGTTTTGTTCGTGCGTGCCGAACAACAGCAATGCCCGGATCCCAATGGAGTGATGCGCATTAACAAAAACCGATGTCGACGCACAACGCCGCCCGATTTCTTCCAGCACTTTGCAGTTGGCCATCTGTGAGAACCCGTGCCCGCCGTATTCCTTTGGCGCCGTCATGCCGAGCACGCCGATTTGCCCCAATCCATCGATCACACTGCGCGGAATATCTGCCTGCCGATCGATCTCCGCAGGATCGAGATCTGCATTCAAAAATTTGCGAAGTTCAGTAAGCGTTTGATCCAGCTCGATCTGTTGTGCCTCTG